>JASJYE010000328.1 GCA_030123645.1 Candidatus Hydrogenedentota bacterium
GCGTCATCGCGGGCGGCGCCAACATGCGCTTTGAGAACGTGATCTTCCACATCGTAAACTCCTTCGCCAGCGGCGCGGTTCTAACCGCGTTGTCCACAGCGGGCGGGACGGACATCGTGCTCACAGATTGTCAGATTGACATCACCGCTTCCAGCATCGGCGGGGCCGTCATCGGTGTTGCCGTCGGCGCCTCACCCTCAAACTTCACTGCAGACGGCCTCAAGATCAGCATCGAGCCCGGTGCCACGCCATTCTGGTCGTTCGGTATTTGGGCCGAGGACTCCGACGACGTCGATATCACGAACGCTTCGATCCACGTTACGCCGGGTTCCAGCCGCACCGCCGCTGTCTTCGGCGACACGGCGTCCCTCATTCAAATCCGAAACAGCGTCATCGAGGCCACCGGCGGCAACTTCGCGCTCGACGGCTCGAGCGGGGGATTCACTACGCCGATCCGCGTCCTCGCATCCCAGATCATCGGCGCACGAACCGGCGACGACCTCGTCCTCCGCAACTGCGTCGACGGCAACTTCAACCCGATATAGTGGACGGCAACGCTAGCTCGAAGCCCCTAAAACCCCTCGATGCGCACGCCCAACTCAACGCCGCCATTCTCCCGCGTGTCCAGCCACCGGCGCAGCACCGCGCAGCGGTCCGCATCGATCAGGTGGTCGTTCCCCTTCTCGTAAACCACGCGCCCGCTGTCGCTCACGCGATAGGTATGCGATGCAAATTGCGCTTCACGGTCCGGCAGCCGCGGAAAGACGATGCTGTGCTCCGCCATCCGCTGCTGCAGCAACTCCGTCATGAACTGCTTCAAGGGCCGGCGCTCGACCGATCCGTCCGGCAAGGGATCGAGCTCGACCGCCGCCCCGAATTCGATGGCGCGCACCTTCTCGCACCACTCGACCCCCTGTGCCATGAGATTATGCGCAACGGCGCGCCCACTGTTTCCACAATCGATGCCGATTCCGCGAAAGTCGTAGGCCCGATCCAATTCTTGAATGATGGCCTGCTGTTTGGCGTAATTGACCCCTTCCAGGTGGACCCGAAGCACATTGAGGAAATGCGGTTCATCGACGCGGTAAATGACGAACTCGGACGGATCGCGCGCGAAGCCCAGGTCGCACCCGAGATAATATTCCCCACGCGCGACGCCGCACGGGGCTTCAAATTCGTCCTCCTCGCCGATTTGGATCTCCTGAAAGTCCGCCGCGTCATCCACACACGCAAGGTAGGCATCTAGGTCGAACACGCCATGCGCAGGCCTTCCGTGCCGGCCTAGGACTCGATGGAGGTATCCCACCGAGCGCCGTCCCCCGTAGAGCCGGGCCAGCTCGGCCTCCTTTTCCGCGCTGAAATCAGGGTTCTCACTCGAAGGCCAGTTGTACTGCTCTACGTCCTTCATCTTCGTCATCCGGTAAAAGGTGTCACGGCGCCCGTTCGGCACGCCGTACACCCACCGGCGGCCGCCTCCGTTCAGCGCCTGGTAAAGCTCGCCCCAGGCCGTCTCGGTCATCTCCTGGGCCTCATCGACAATCTGCCAGTCGACATGCATCCCTTGGAAATTCACGCCGCGAGGACCGGCAATGCGTCCCCACAGGACGAACCCGTTCGTGAAGCGAAAGAACCAGGAAGGCGTCCGCCTCATTTCAACGATTGACTTCGCGAAGCGCGGGATACTTTCAAATCGCCGCGCCAAACGGTGCATCAGCGGGAAAAGATGGTGCTCGCACTGCGTCGCAATCAGCATTTCCCTGTTCGGCATCGCCGCGCAAGCCCACAGCGCCAAGATCTCGATCTCCGTCGTCTTCCCTACGTCACGCCCGTCACAATGGACCTTCCGCGACTCATAGGACTCAAGCGAGTCTCGTTGATATTCGCGCACCTCCCACGGGTCGCCATCCCGATCGCGCAGAAACTCATGCGCGAACCGGGCCCGCTCATGAATCTCCAGCCACGTTTCAATTTCGTCGCTTCTTAGCCCCCTTTCCTCGAGATCTTTCCGTGCTACGTCTAGGTCTAAGCGCATGTTCAAGTACACCCTCTGCCTTCTTGAGTATCGGCACCATCATATCCGGCAGGCTCTGTACCTCCCCGCCGGCCGCCGCGTCCATCCGCTCCATCAGTTCCTTCATGACTTTCCTGTACCTTTCCTGAGTTTTCGCAAGGGCGTCGACCGCCGGATGCATCGTCACCTTTCCCGCACCCGGGTCCTCCTCCTTGCGGTTGAATAGTTGACCCTCTCCGAGGGCCTTCATCATTCGTAGCACCATAATCCGCCATACCACCACCTCCTCCATTAGCGACGCCTGCCACACATTGGCCACGCCTTTCTCCCCCGCTTCGAGCCCGGCCGCCAGGGTTGACCACAGCGCCTGTACCTGCTCCTGCTCCCCGGCCTCGGCCCCTAGGCGCTCCATCAACTCAACGAGCCGTCGATCAGAATCCATTCGCCTTTCCAGCCCATCCGTATACTTTGCCCACTGATTAGCTTGAGTTGTTGCACTCCTTCGCCTAAAAAACGGCCCTCATTGCGATTAAGCCCTTGCATGCAAGCGCCCTATGACCGTATAATGCGCCATCGCCCGGGGGGGCTTAGGCCCGGCAAGGGCATCTAGCTGAGGTGAGGAACCGGTATGTCATCTGGCAATGACGACATCCTGCTCAAGAAGCTCCAGAAAACGATCAATAGCTGGAGTTCTGAAGTCACCGACGCGCACCAAAAGCTCACGCATCAGATCGGCGACGCAAAAAACCAGCTGGACACGCTGATCGGTGTCCTGGGCGCCGGCAAAGCCGAAGGCGCCGGGTCTTCGCCACAGACCCAAGGCGCCGCCCGTGCTACGGCCCAGCCGGCCCCGGAAATGAAATCGCAACCTGTCGACCCTCCCTCAGCCAACGAAAGGTCCGATGACAGGATTCAAGCGCTCGAGCGCGAACTTGCCAGCCTGCAAAGCGCCAACGAGGAGCTGACCCACGAGATAGCGAAGAGGGTCTACGAAAACAGGGCCGCGGCATCGGAGTTGGAGGTCGCGCGCAGCCAACTCGAAGAATTTAAGCAGGGCGCCGATATACCGCCGGGAGATGTTGAGACCCTACGTATAGAAATTGAACACAAAGCCTCTCAACTTGCCACCGCCGAACTCGAGGTCAAGTCACTCACTACCGCCATCGAGACTTACAAAAAAGAGTTCGGGATACAACTGGAAGTCTATGAGCAATGCGAACGCGAGGCAATGGCAGACCTAAAAACGGCCGAAGCCTTTATAGACACGCAAAACGGCGAGATCGAAGAACTCAAAGGAAAGCTGACCACACGCTCTCTGCGTAACGAGCAGTTCGCCGAAACGGAAGAGGCCATAAAGGCGGAACTCGATAGCGCGCGTGACGACGCGCAGTCGCATCGCCAAAACCTCAAAGAGGCACGCCTGGGCGAAAACGAAGCCAAGAAGGAACTCGACTCATTAAGGCTCGAATACGAACGGCAAGCCGAAACACTGAACGAGTCGGCCCAGGACCTCGAAGCGGCGCGCCAGCGCGAAAACGAAGCCAAGAAGGAACTCGACTCATTAAGGCTCGAATACGAACGGCA
>JASJYE010000329.1 GCA_030123645.1 Candidatus Hydrogenedentota bacterium
AGTCCCCCTTTGAAGGGGGATCAAGGGGGATGTCGCGCTACGCTTTTTCTTAGTCTCTTTGGTTTCAGACTTCCTTCTCCCAATTTCCCGCGAAGCGGGTTCAAACTCGCAATGACAATGGGCGCAGAGGGCCCTTCTCAGCGGCTTGGCGGCTTTGCGCGAGATAAATCTGTGTCTATCTGTGTTCATCTGTGGTTCAAAAAGAGATAGTAATCAGTGGCAGATGCGCGGGTTGAAGAGATTCCCGCCTTCGTGGGAATGACCTGTTGGGGCGTGGTAGCGATTTCTTTTGGTCCTGCCTTTTCTTTTCTCAAAGAGAAGGTAAGTGGCATAATGGGGGGTAGCATGGCCACGACGACCCAAGCTGAATCTCTCGCGCTGCCGATTGAGGGGATGACGTGCACGGGCTGTGCGCAGACGGTCGAGAGTGCCTTGTCGCATGCGGAGGGCGTGCTCAAGGCCAATGTAAATTTCGCGACGGAAACGGCGCAGGTCGAGTATGTGCCGGGGAAGATCTCGCGTGACGATCTGGAATCGGTCGTCGAGAAGGCCGGGTACAAGGTCAAGCACAACGAAGCGCGCGTTGACCTGAAGATCGGCGGGATGACGTGCAGCGGGTGCTCAAGTACCGTCGAGAAGGCGTTGCGCGATGCGCCGGGCGTGATCTCGGCTTCGGTCAATCTCATGACGGAGCAGGGCGCGGTCGCGTTCGACCCGGACAAGGTGTCGCGGGGCGACTTGCTCGCCGCGGTCGAGGCGGCGGGGTACAGCGCGACGGTGCTGCGGGCGGAGATGCCCGAAGCGCCGGGCGACGAGACGGAGCGCCACCTCAAAGAAGCGCGTAACCGCTTTGTTCTGGCGTGGGCGCTTACGGGGCCGGTCGCGGTGCTGATGTTCTTGCACATGACGGGGATCTGGATGCCGCCGGCGTGGGGGGTTCTGGAACTGCTTCTGTCGCTGCCCGTACTCGCTTTCGCCGGCGCGCCGACCTTTGTGATGGCGTGGAAGACCTCGCGTCATCTCAGTCCGAACATGGACGCGTTGATCGCGCTGGGGACGGGCGCTGCCTTCTTGACGGGCCCGATGAAGCTGGCCGGGATGCCGATCGAGTCGTTTGCGGCTGTAGCGGCCATGATCATGGCGTTCCACCTCACGGGCCGCTACCTCGAGGCGCAGGCGAAGGGGCGCGCGTCGCAGGCGATCCGGCGGCTGCTCGAGCTCGGCGCGAAGACCGCTCGAATCGAACGAGACGGCGCCGAAATTGAAGTCGGCATCGACGAAGTCCAGCCTGGCGACGTTATGGTCATCCGTCCCGGCGAGAAGATCCCGACGGATGGCGAGGTTATCAGCGGGAAGAGCGCGCTCGACGAGTCGATGGCGACGGGCGAGTCGCTGCCGGTCGACAAGGGCCCGGGCGACGAGGTGATCGGCGGCACGCTGAACACGACGGGGATGCTCAAGGTGCGCGCGACGAAGGTGGGGAGGGACACGTTTTTATCACAGGTTATTAAGATCGTCCAGGAAGCGCAGGCGTCGAAGGTGCCGATTCAGGAACTGGCCGACCGCATCACGAGCGTCTTCGTTCCCATTATCCTCGCGATTGCGCTCGCGACTTTCCTAATCTGGCTGATTGCGCCTGGCCCGATGAGCGCGCTCGCGGAATTGGCCGCGCCGCTGCTTCCCTGGGTGCACCCCGAGGCGTCGACGCTTTCGCTCGCGGTGTTCGCTGCGGTGTCGGTGCTGGTGATCGCGTGCCCGTGCGCGATGGGTCTTGCGACGCCTACGGCGATCATGGTCGGCACGGGGGTTGGCGCCGCGAAGGGTATTCTCATCCGGCATGGCGCGGCCATCCAGACGATGCGCGAGGTGGAGGTCGTTTGCCTCGACAAAACGGGCACGTTGACGCACGGGAAGCCTGAAGTCGTCGGGGTGAGCAGCGAAGAGTCTTCCGGCTCGGAAGTATTGCGGATTGCGGCGTCGGTGGACTACAACTCCGAGCATCCGGTTGCACAAGCGATAGTGCGTGCCGCGAAGGAGGAGGGTCTGAGCCTGCAGGAGGTGACCGATTTCGAGGCGACGCCGGGTCAGGGCGTAGTCGCGACGGTCGAAGGGCAGAGCGTGCTCGTGGGCAAGGAGGAGTTCGCGCTCGTGCACGGCGTCGATACGTCGGCCTTCGAGTCGGCCCTTCAGAAGTATCGCGGCCAGGGGAACACGGTCGTGCTGGTTGTGGTCGACAAGAAGGCCGTCGGGTGTATTGGGGTGGCCGACACGCTGAAGCCGGACTCCGAGGAGGCCATCGCAGAACTGCATAAACGAGGCAAAACCGTCGCGATGATCACGGGCGACAACGAACAGACCGCGCGGGCGATTGCGGATAAGGTCAAAATCGACCGCGTGATCGCCGACGTGCTTCCGGCGGAGAAGGCGGAGGCGATCAAGCGGATGCAGGCCGAAACCAAGGGGAAGGTCGCGATGGTCGGCGACGGCATCAACGACGCGGCCGCGCTCGCGCAGGCGGACATCGGCATCGCGATGGGGGCCGGCACGGACGTCGCGATTGAGTCGGCGGACGTGGTGCTCGTTGGCGGCGATCTCCGCACGATGGTGACCGCGATCGATCTCTCCGAGGCGACCTTCAAGAAGATTCAGCAGAACCTCTTCTGGGCCTTCGGCTACAACCTGCTCGCCGTCCCGCTGGCGATCGTCGGCCTGCTGCACCCGCTCATCGCCGAGGGCGCCATGGCGATCTCGTCGGTCACGGTGGTCACGAACTCGCTGCGGCTGCGAAAATTCCTCAAACGGTAGCGGCCCTGTCGCGATTGCCCGGATTCGTCTCGCGCAAAGACGCAGAGACGCGAAGACTTTTTATTTAGCCACCGATGTATGGTGATGAACACCGATGAATTACAGGTGCGTGGAACAATAGCCCCTCACGGCTTGAAGCGCTGAGTGTCTTGGTCGCAGGTGTAGGGTGGGGCTTGCCCCACCGATTCGCGTGGCGATCCCGCCCCTACACGGCCCCTCCCGTCATTCCCGCGCAGGCGGGAATCTCTAGACTCACCAGCGACCCCGTCCCATTCATTTTCAGCCACGGATCGGACGGATTCTACGGATTTCCTCATTCCCGATGCGTCCCATCCGTAAAATCCGTCGCTAAATTCCCCACCCCACTGTCATCCTGAGTGCAACGAAGGATCTCTTGGACTGGATTACTCGACCGATGAAAGAGATTCTTCACTTTGCTCAGAATGACAGAAAAGGTCCATTTCTCGATCCCATGGTCCCGCCGGTGGGAACGCGTTCACCTACCGCATATCTCACGGGCGGCATACAGAGCCCCTTCGACGAGGCCGTGCCCGCTTTCTACAGTCCGTATGAACCGCCGCGCCTATCGGCGAAAATGCAGATACGTCTTGATGTGACAGATATAAGAACCTAAGATGAGAAGATACGGGGACTTCATGGACGGAATTATGTGGTCTGTGCTTGCTATTCTGGACAGACTGCAAAATCATTGTTAAGCTCTGACATTGGGGAAAAAGTACTACATAATGGAAGTATCAAAATTCACGATCCAGAAGCTAGCCAAGATTC
>JASJYE010000039.1 GCA_030123645.1 Candidatus Hydrogenedentota bacterium
TGCGTGCTTTCCTAGGGAGTGCCTTCGAGCTGAGAGGCGACTGCGTAAAGTGGGCTAGCCGGATAGCTCACAGCCGCTTAGCGATTCACAGCGTAAGTTTCCTTCCGACAGTGTATTACACAGAGAAACGAATCGATTCAGCGTTGACATACTGTTTTCTTCCTCATTGCGAGTTTGGACCCGCTTCGCGGGAAATTGGGACAAGAGAGGCTCCGAAGAACGCAATGATAGATCGGGCTTTCAGCCCTCAGTATTAAAATGTTCTCTGACCTGGGGCTACGCCCCAGGCTGATATGAATTCGGGCCGTTGGCCCTCACTTGAGCCCATTGGAGTCATAGAATCAGCCGCCGTTGAATGAGCGCCAACGGCGCGCTCTATACCAGCCTGGGGCGAAGCCCCAGGGGACAAGAAGAATCAGAAAGGAAAGAGGGCTGAAAGCCCGCTCCATCCTCTAGCCCCGTTATCTTGCCGGGCTGGATTGTATCCGGTGGCGCTGGCAATGTCCACATCACGGCGCACGATTCGGCGAAGCGTTCACAAACGTGTACAGCATCTCCCGATCGACGACGCGGCGCGCCTCGACGTTTCGGCCACCGGGGAAGGGCCGTTTCAGGTCCTCTACAAGCGCAGACATCTTTCCGGAATACTCGAAGCGGATGATTCCTGTGCCTATCTGCGCCCGCATGACATCGACTTCGCGCACGCCTTCAAAGGCACGAAGCCGTGCAGCCACCTGCTCGACCTCCCGCCAATCCCGGGGATTATCGAGACGCAACTCGACCCCCGCGGTCCGCGCGGGCGGCCGGGCAGCCGACAACACCGCCGCAACCGCCGCCGCGTCCCTGGCCTTATAGGTAGCGTCTTCGATCGCCATTCGCGCGCCCTCTTCGGCCACACGACAAGTCACCTCGGCCTCTGTCGCGATCGAGTCGTAGAGCACGGCGTCTTCCGAGCGGACGACACTCAACTGCAGCGTCGCCCGCACACGCAGCGTAGGCCCCGCCGGGTTCTCGACACGGGCAGTGGCGATCACCTTTCCCGCAATGACGACGTCTGCCCTGTTTTCGCGGCCAAACTTAGCGATGCTCGGAAGGCCCCCGTGAAGATAGGTCAACAGTTCACGCTTCGTATAGCGCTCGCGCAGCTTGGCGGCGTCCTCGACATCGATGCCGCGCGCACGTAACGATTTCGCCAGCGCCTTGAGCGCCGTGCCCTCCGGGCCAAAGATCGGCGCTGCGTTTGCCGGCCCCTCCTCGGCGATCAGCAGGACCACGCGCGGCGCTGAGCGCAGCATGGGCACGAGTAGCGCGGCGGTGTCCACGCGCAGGGGCCATTCGCGCACGTACACTTCCACGATGACCCGTGTGCCCGCGTCTTCGTGCTTCAACTCGACAATCCTGGAGGCCTGGGCGTAGCCGTCGACGCGGTCTAAGATGGGCGCGAAGTCCTCCTCGGAAACCTCCCCCAGAACGGACTCCAGCCAGATGAGTAGCGCCCGTCTCTTCGCGTCCACCTCGGCTGCGTCGCGCGCCCGCGGCCCATCGCCCGGCGCATATCCCTCGGCGCGGATTTTAACGATGCCGGGGATAGACACTGCATGGATGGGGGGCGATGCTACGGCCAGGCCAAGGGCCAAAATGCCGCCAAGGAGCCACGCGCCGCGCGGGCGCAGGGATATTTTATAGAGATACTGCATGACCTTCAGGTGGAAACCGTTAGCCGCGTCTGCCCGCTAATAGTACCACGCGCAGCAACTGGACCACGGCCATTGCAGCCGCAGCCACGTAAGTCAGCGCTGCGGCGGACAGCACCTTGCGGGCGCCATCCAGCTCCTCGGCATCAAGATAGCCACCGCTCGCCAGCGCGCGCATGGCCCGCGAACTCGCATTAAATTCGACGGGCAGCGTCAGGACGGTAAAGAATACGGCGAGCGTAAACATGATAACTGCCAGCTTCAACAAAGGCGGGAATGCGATCAGGCCTAGTATGAGCAACGGCCAGGCCAAGGTCGTGCCGAGCCTGCACACGGGATACACCACGTTTCGCATCATCAGCGGCGAGTATAAGCGCGCATGCTGGATCGCATGTCCGACCTCATGCGCCGCGATGCCCAAGGCTGCAACGCTCTGCCCGTGATAGACGTCTTCGGAGAGCCGCAAGGTGCGCGAGCGGGGATCGTAGTGGTCCGTCAGATGCCCCGGCGTCGACTCGAGCGAGCACGCCGGAGCGCCGGTGTAGGACAAAGGATCGTCTGTGAGCGTGATGCTCTCGTCACGCAAGATGGCTTGGGCGACGTCCGCGCCTGTGAGACCCCGCCGGTTGCCCATTTTCGAGAAGCGCGCATAGGTCGACTTTACTTTTGATTGCGCCCAGATCGCGAAGCCCATCGGCGGCAACAAAAGCAAAATTGTGGGGTCCAGGTACACTTACTCCGAGTCCCTATTCCTTCTTCTTGGCCTGATTGTTGTCTTTAGGCTGATTGTTTTCTTTGTTCTGCTTCGGATTCGCCATCGAACACTTGCCGTTGAAAATCGCGCCTTCGCTGATAACGATAGAGCGCGCGCGGATATTTCCCTTCAACCGCGCCGTGTTCATCAGGCGCAGCATCCCGCCACACTGGACATTGCCCTTCACTTCGCCAGCGATGGTCATGTCCTTGCCGCTCAGGGCGTCCGCATTCAGCCGCCCGCCATCTCCGATAATTAGCTCATCCGTGCATTCCAGGTTCCCGTCGACCCGGCCCAGGAGCGAGCACGAGGTCGAGCGCACCGTGCCGGACACGTGCGAGGTCGGCTCGAGCGACAGGCGCGCTTCCACCATCACTTCCCCATCAACGCGCCCTGCGATCTGGGTCTCCGACGCACTGGTTATGGTGCCGTTGATTACCACTCCTTCGGGCACAATCATCTGTTGGGATGTGGGCGTCTTGCCCTTACGTATCGCGACGTCGTCGGCGGGCAAGGCGGGCGCCTTGGGGGTCTCTGTAACCGCTTGACGCACGGCCTCTTCCCCCCTCCCCTCCTCGATCGCCTCCTGGACGCGCGTATTGAACTTCCCGAAAAGGGACGACTTCTTCTTGCCTCCAGATTCATCCAACTGACGCCTGGCGCCGCTGCTTGTGGCTCCACTCATGGTGCTGCGTACCCCCTTCTTCACATCCGGCTCGTCCGCCGAAGGCTGCAACTCACCAATGCCAAACAACTTACCAATTCGTAACGACAGACCCTCCCCACGAGAACCCTCTCTAAACCCCTCTCGTTCCGCCATATTAGCATACCGCTCGCTCGCGCGCCAATGCCGCAGATGTCTCTGTGCGGGAATTTCCCGGATTTCGCTCTCCGACCTACCTCGCTTAGCTGGCGGCGAGCTGAACGATCGCTGCGTGCCGGACCAAAAATCCGAGGTAGGTCGTGCCCTTCACCGTCATGCGAGCTTCGCTGTCTTCCACCAACCAACCCTCGACCTCCTCAGCCGGACGCCATCCCTGGTCAGGTCCTTCCGGCTCGTAGTAATACAACTTCACGAGATTCGACGGCATGTCTGCAGGTAGCGGCAGCCACACACGCAGCGGTTTGTCGTATGCCTGCTCACTTCCCGAGTTCAGCGCTGCGCCGATGGCGTTGGGCAGCCCATCGACTTCAGTGGCGGGCTCAGGCCCGGCACTCGTCAGCGCGATCACCCCATCCAAGAACTCATTCTCGTCCGGACGGAATGCAATCCAGATGTCCTGCGTTGTGGGTCCGGTCAAAGAGGTTTGGCTAAGGCCGTTGATGAAAGTAGATGTGACCGCTTGCGACCAAATGCTCGCTGCGTCGTCACTCCGAACGTTCCGCAGCCGCACCGCCATGGCGCCAGTTGAAGCGCTACTGGGGTCGCCATCCATACTGAAGGGGAGCACAGGTGCTGAAAACAGGTCGGTGGCGGCGCCCAGTCCGTCATCGAAGCCTGCGGACCTTGCCAGCGCCAACGTGCCGAATGACGCACGCAAGGTCTCCAATTGATTCATCAATTGGGCACTCGCCCCGGACGCCGCCCTGGAGAGCACGCCTATCTGCACGGTGCCGGATACCGCCTCAATACGCATCGCCTTCACGATAGTCGGCGTGTCCTCGCTTGCCGAATCGGCGGTGTATCCCTTGATCTTGATGGTACCCTCCGCATCTACGGCGATCAGGGCCTGGCCGAGGGTTTTGTAGGGGCTGCTTTGCGTACCCAGTTCATCAGTTCCCGTGTACGCGAAATCCACCCAGATTATCGATCCCCCAACCTCCAGTGTCATCACGCCGGAGTAGACATCCGTGTCGCTCGTCGACTCGGCTGGACGGTTGTCCGTCCACGTCGTTACGATCCGGTTGTCGACCACGGAAATGCCATTGTAATCGCCCCACTCCTGGAGGTTCTCGACATTATCGGAGGTCGCGGTGCTGATGCGCTCTTCGGTGTTCCACGTCACGCCTCCGTCGTTGGAGTTCGCGTAATAGAGGTCTACGCCGGTCCGGTTTTCCGAATGCCGCGTATCATAAAACACGACATGAACGATCCCGTTGCCGTCAACGGTCAGCCATTGATTGTAGCGATCGACGGTGTTGACGTCTGCGGTGGGATGGGGAATTGACGTCTGCCAAGTCGCGCCGCCATTGGACGATCGCGCGACGATAATCTGCGTATGAGTCGTCGCGGGGTCGCCCGTTTCGGGTCCGCTGGTATCCGTCCAGGCGCAATACAGCGTGCCGTCAAAAGGTCCGCCGGAGCGGTCACAGTCGGCCGCAGCGTAAATCCAGGCTTGACGCGTTTCCATCGACGGGACGGGGAAAATGAATGAGCCTTTAGTCGAGGCGACAGTCGTCGAGGCAGCAAACGAAGCGCCCCCGTCGATCGACTTCAGCAACTCGATGGTCTGCGTCCCAAAGGCCGCGTAAAAATAGTAGATGTTGCCCGCCGAATCCGTCGTCATATCGCTTCCGATTCCGATGGGCGCGCTGGGGAATTCCGCCGCCCCCCCGTCGAAAGCGTGGACGGTAAAACTGTCGCCCATATCGATCGAGCGCGCAAAGCGCATGGTATTACCCGTGTGCCACGTGACGTAGATGTTGTCCTTGTACGGCGACGAGGGCGAAATGTCGACGTGGATAAACTCCTTATCATCAAAGGTGTTCGTCGGCGTAAGAATGACCGGCGTGTTCCACGTCACGCCGCTGCTCGTAGAGACATAAAAGTTGATGGTCGTATTCATTGGCGTGCCCCAGCCCATTGACGCGGCGTATGCCCGCGAGCCATTTGATGACCACCCCACCGTCGGGTCGCAGCAGGTGTTGTCAAGTACTCCGTTTGCGACACCATCATCGCCGACGTTCCAAGTCGCGCCGCCGTCGGACGAGAAGTACATCTTTTGACCGTCAGAGGAGTTCGAACCAGCGATTACTTTCATAGGATCGACCGGGTTGATTTCGACCGTAATCTCGTCCGCGCGGAGCACATCGTTGAGTTTTATCTCGCCATCGGTCGTAATCGGCGTGCGCGAAGCCGCACCGGGCTCTTCCTGGCCCTGAATCACACCGTCACGCAAGAAGCCCCCGTAAAACGCTCGGAACATCTGGAGTGCTGCCCTGGGATACTGGGCTGTACCCGTCCTGCGCATTTCGGGATGCGCCTTGCGGAACAGCACCCGGAAGAAAATCGGGACGCCCGGATTCAGCTCTTCCTCGTTTGGCGCGAGCCATTCGAGGTCTTCGGCGGTCAGGTCGTAATTGCGGTCGTCCCAAGCCCCGAAACGGGCCAAGGACAGATAATCGACGCGTGCATCCATCCCCCTCGATTGCTGGATATCCTGCGCGGAAAGCGGAAAACAGAGCCCGCAGGCCACCCCCAACGACACGGCCCACAAGGTCCCTCTCATTCAGATTACCTCCCCATAACGACTGGGCAAACAAAAGGTGGAAGCTCCAACTGCGCGGCCGTAAATGCAGGCAGAGGCCTCGCCCTACACAGACACCTATCTCCTCTCACTTAATTATGGACATGGCGGGATAAGATGTAAAATTGAGGCTTGACTATTTATCTAAGATACACAATTACTCAGCCGATCTTCCCTCTACCAGCCAGCGGTGCTATACTCTTTTGCCAACGGGGGTTGCAGCCCCCTGCCCTATCACAAATTGGGATCACTCAGACCATGCCAGGAAAGTTCCCAGAATGGCTCAGGCGGCCTTGGGCCAGCGGCGAGACCGTTGGGCTTACCAAGGACATTGTAGAGGGCCTCAGGCTGCACACGGTCTGCCAGAGCGCCCGTTGCCCCAATATCGGCGAGTGCTGGGCGAAAGGGACGGCCACCGTCATGGTCCTGGGCGACACCTGCACCAGGAATTGCGCCTTCTGCTCGGTCCCTTCGGGAAAACCGACCTTCGACGATGCCGAGGAGCCGCAGCGGGTGGCGGAAGCGGTTCGGAGCATGGGGCTCAAGCACGCAGTCATCACAACGGTCGCCCGGGACGACCTGCCGGACGGCGGCGCGGGTCACATCGCCGGCACGATCCGGGCGGTTCACGCGCTGAATCCGGGCACAACCGTCGAGATTCTCGTCTCAGACTTCCAAAACGAGCCCGGCGCCCTCCGATGCGTCCTGGACGCCGAACCCGAGATCTTTTGCCATAACATCGAAACCGTGCAGCGCCTCTATCCTGCGATTCGCGACCGCCGCTTCAGCTACGGGGGCGCGCTCGACCTCCTGCGCATGGCCCGCGACTACTCCCCACGGGCCATCATCAAATCCGCCCTGATGCTCGGGCTAGGCGAAACGGCACAGGAAGTTGAAACAACCCTGGAACACCTCAGCGCCGCTAGCTGCGAGGTCATCTGTATCGGGCAATACCTCCAGCCGTCACAGCGTCAGACGGAGGTCCGCGAGTTCGTCACACCCCGGCAATTCGAGGACTACGAATCGCTGGCTTATGAGTTGGGCTTTGCCTTCGCCGTGGCCGGTCCCTTCGTGCGAAGTTCGTACCGCTCTGAAGAAGTCCTCGAGACCGACTTCGCACGGCGACGCCTCGGGGCCGCTGAAGCCGGACCTGAAAGGGCGCAACTACCGGCAGAGAAAATCCAACGGTGAAGTTTGAAGTAACGCTACCGGGCCTCGGCGAGGACTCGACGGAGGTCGTGACCGTTTCGAGCTGGCTCGCAAGTGTAGGTGACGAATTGAAAGAGGGCGATGACCTCCTCGAGTTGACGACTGACAAGGCCGCCTTTTATCTGCCGGCGCCCAGAGACGGCGTCCTCAGCGAGCAACTCGTACTCGATGGCGACGAGATCAATGTCGGCGACATCGTATGCATTTTCGAGATAAAGGCGTAGCGAAGGATTCCATCTTGACTGAATCGTCCCAGGAATTTATAACCCGCGCACGCTCCGGCCGCGTTCCCCGCGAACAAGAAAGGAACGCAGCATGCCCTTTGGTGTAGCCGTCATCGGCGCCGGCGTTGTCGGCGGAGGCGTCGTGAAGACCCTGCTCGAAAACGGCGACGCCCTGCGCGCAAATACGGGCATCGACATCAGACTCACGCATGTCTGCGAGATCAACCCCGATAATCTCAAGGAATTCGACCTCGCGGGGGTGACGGTGATCGATGATCCCGAAACCCTCTGGGCCGACCCAGGCATTCAGGTCGTCTGCGAGCTCATCGGCGGGGAAGAACCCGCCAAGTCCTTCATCCTCGCTGCGCTGAGGGCCGGTAAGAACGTCGTGACCGCGAACAAGATGCTACTCGCTATGCACGGGCCCGAGTTATCCAAAGCGGCCGTTGACAACGGTGTGGACCTGCGCTACGAGGCCGCCGTCGCGGGCACCATCCCTATCATCAAAGCGCTGCGGGAGGGGCTGGTGGCGAACCGAATCCATTCCGTGGACGGCATCCTCAACGGGACGTGCAACTACATCCTCACCCGGATGACCTATGACGGGCTCGAGTTCGATGACGTGCTCAAGCAGGCGCAGGAGCTTGGATTCGCCGAGACACCGCCCGATCTCGACATCGAAGGCCACGACACGGCCCACAAATGCCAAATCATCGCCTCCCTCTGCTACGCCTCGAAAGTGGACCTGGACAGCATTCCCGTCGAGGGGATCGCCAACGTCACGAGCGGCGACATCGCCGATGCCTTGGAGATGGGTTACGTCATCAAGCTGCTCGCCATCGTTCGCGAGGTCGACGGCGAGATCGATGCGCGCGTGCACCCCACGCTCGTGCCCAAGGACCATCTGCTCGCTTCCGTCCGAAACGAGTTCAACGCCATTTTCATCGAGAGCGACATAGCGGACGCCACGCTCTACTAGGGCCGGGGGGCCGGCCGCATGCCCACGGCCAGCGCAGTGCTGGCCGACGTCGCGGACATCGCCCGCCGGGGCGGCGCGCCGCCGCCGCCGCCATTTCTGTATACCGGCGAGCGCCGCCTGAGGGACATCGGCCGCTTCGAAGGCTGCTTCTACCTGCGCCTGACGACCGTCGATGAGGAGGGAGTTCTAGGCAAAGTCTTCACCATCCTGGGCGAGCATGGCATCAGCATCGCCTCATGCATTCAGAAAGATCCACACGGCGAGAACCTCGTCCATGTGGTCTTGATGACCCACGAAGCGCTAGAATCCTCGTTGCGGGCCGCGCTCGCCAGGATCGATGCGCTGGACGCCATCACTGAGCCGACCCACGTGATCCGAAGGCTCCAGGAGTAAGCTTATGCTGCGCCAGGGAATCATCGAACGCTACGGGGAGTACCTACCTTGCGTACCCGAGGGGGCCGGCATCATCTCTCTAAGCGAGGGCAGCACTCCGCTCCTCCGCGCGCACAATATCGAGTCGCGCATTCATCCGCGTATCGAGTTGTGGCTGAAGTATGAAGGCCTCAATCCCTCGGGCTCCTTCAAGGACCGCGGCATGACAGTGGCCGTCACCTTGGCCGTCCGGGAGGGGCACAAAGCCGTCATGTGCGCATCGACGGGAAACACCTCCGCCTCGGCCGCGGCCTATGCGGCCCGGGCCGGCATCGAGTGCGTCGTGCTCATCCCGAAGGGCCGGATCGCGAAAGGAAAACTTGCCCAATCGATGATCCACGGCGCGCGCGTGCTCCAGATCGACGGCAATTTCGACATGGCGCTCGAACTCACGCGGAGCATCACGAACAATCACGCCATCGCGCTGGTAAACTCGATTAATCCACACCGGCTCGAAGGGCAAAAAACTGGCGCCTTCGAAATTGCAGACGATTTTGGCGGCGTAGCGCCCGACTTCCACGTGTTGCCGGTCGGGAACGCCGGCAACATCACGGCCTATTGGATGGGCTACAAGGAATACAAAGAAGCGGGCAAGTCGAAGAACTTGCCCCGCATGCTCGGGTTTCAGGCGGCGGGGGCCGCGCCGATCGTGCTCGGAAAGCCGGTGGACGATCCGCAGACCTTCGCGACTGCGATCCGGATCGGCAACCCCGCGAGTTGGCAGAAAGCCCTCGATGCGCGCGACGAGTCTAACGGCGTTATCGGCATGGTCACGGACCGCCAGATCAAACGCGCCTACCGTACGCTCGCCGCCGCCGAGGGAGTCTTCGTGGAACCGGCGAGCGCGGCAGGCATCGCAGGTTTATTTAAGCTTGCACAGAGCGGCTTCTTCGATAATGTGGAGCAGTTCCACGGAGACAAGATTCGGGTTGTGGCGGTCCTGACGGGTCACGGCCTCAAAGATCCCGGTAACGCCGTCGAGGCGAGCGAAGAAGCCATCTCTGTCGAGGCCACAGAGGACGCAATCCTCGACGCGATGCAGCTTTACCACCCCTCCGAAACCTAGTGGCGTGATTTACAGCTGCGAGAGTTTGTTCGTTGTTGTATGTAGTTGCAATACCAACAGCATTCGATACAAGCGAAAAGCATGCGCACTCCTCCGAGAATAGGTGAAAACATGCCCCTCTCCGCCACAGAGATCACAGAGATAATCTTGCGATTCCGTCCACCAATACCAAACCGGTGGTTCCGGCCGTTTCTCGCCAAAGTTGATCAACAATGCCCGCTTCAGCCGCGATGCTTTCAAGTACGAAAGTGTTTGGGCTTTGGCAAGCTCGGGCAAACGACTGACGGATTTCAATTCGATGATCACCTCTTGTTCTAGAAGAACATCGATTCGCTGGCCCTTTATCACATGGCTTTTGTAAACGACATCTACTTCAACTTGACGCTCAAATTCGATCTCCCGCAACGTCAGTTCATGACAAAGGGCTTCTTCATAAATGGACTCCAAGAGCCCGGAGCCGAGCAGCCGATGGATTCAATGGCCGCGCCAGCAATTTGCACTCGCGAGCTTCGCTGTGCAAAACAGGGACTTTTGAGCCCTTTCAAAAGTAGTCCCTGCTCGCAGGCTCGCGAGGAAAGTCGTCATTTTGCTCAGCGGCTTTAGTAAAATCTAGCGTTGTCGTGCTAAATACCCGAGGTAAATTCGCATGTCTTGGCATTTGGAAGTCGAGGAACTCAAACGCCGCCAGGAACTAGCCCAACGGATGGGCGGTCCTGAGGGCATTGCGCGGCAGTACAAAAGGGGAAAGCTCACGGTCCGCGAGCGGATCGCCTTATTGAACGATCCGGGTTCCTTTCGCGAGATTGGCGGTCTGGCGGGAAAGGGCGTCTACGAAAACCACCAGTTGACGGGATTCACGCCGGCCAACTCGGTCGTCGGTACGTGTACGCTGGACGGCCGCAAGGTCGTGGTGAGCGGCGGCGATTTCACGGTGCGGGGCGGCTCGGCGGATGGGGCCGTCGGCAACAAGCGCGGCTACGTGGAAGCCCTCGCCATGGAGTGGAAGCTCCCCTATATCCGGCTCCTCGACGCGACGGGCGGCAGCGTTAAATCTTTCGAGCAAATGGGCCGGACCTACGTCCCCGGCAAGCCGCGGGCCGCCGATACTTGGGACATGCTCAGCATCATACCAGTAGTTTCAGCGGTCATGGGGTCGGTGGCCGGGCTGCCCGCTGTGGAGGCCTGTCTTGCCCATTTCAACCTCATGGTCAAGGGCACGAGCCATATATTCGTGGCCGGTCCGCCCGTGGTCAAAGCGGCCCTGGGTTACGACATTCCGAAAGAGGAACTGGGTAACGAGGAGATTCAAGTCTACGGGAACGGCGTAATCGACAATCTGGCGGAAAACGAGGAGGATGCCTTCAAGATCATCCGGCGTTTCCTGAGCTACCTGCCGCAAAATGTCTGGGAAATGCCGCCACGGAGCGAAGCGACGGACCCGCCGCTGCGGCGCGACGAGGAACTGCTGTCCATCATTCCGCGGGAAAGCGAGAAGGCCTACGACCCCTACGAGATTATCAACCGCGTCCTCGACCGCGACACGCTATTCGAAATTACGCCGTTTTACGGCCGGGCGCGCATCACCGGTTTCGCCCGGGTCAACGGCTATCCCGTCGGGGTCATGTGCAACAACCCGAATATCCTGGGCGGCGCCACGGACGTGGCCGTGGGCGAGAAAGTCATCCGCTTTCTCAAAGTGTGCGACACCTTCCACCTGCCCCTAGTCTATTTCGCCGACGAGCCCGGCTTCATGGTCGGTCTCGATGCGGAGAAGCAGGGCATCGTCCGCGCCGGCGCGCGCCTCGTGCTCGCCACCCACGACACCCGCATGCCGTGGATTACTTTCGTAACCCGGCAGCTCTACGGCGTGGCCGGGGGCTGCCACGCCCGGGCCGGCGGCATGTTCAAACGCTACGCCTGGCCCTCGGGCAACTGGGGCTCGATGCACATCAAGGGGGGCGTGACGGCCGCCTACCGCCGCGAAATCGACGCCGCGCCCGACCCCGAAGCCAAGAAAGCGGAAATCGAGGCGCGCCTGAGAGATATCACGTCGCCCTTCCGCTCCGCCGAAGCCTTCGACATGGAGGACATGATCGATCCCCGCGACACGCGCCCCCTCCTCTGCGAATTCATCGAAGACGCCCAGCGCGTCCTCCGCACCCAGCTCGGCCCGCCCCCCATCCAAGTC
>JASJYE010000330.1 GCA_030123645.1 Candidatus Hydrogenedentota bacterium
TATCTTCGAATTATAGCCGATCCTCAGTCGTCCGCAACGGCGTAGCGCGCCGTTTTGACCCCCAGCAGATCGAGTATTTTTCTCTGCATTCGCGTGAAGTTCGGCGGGAAGTCCTGGTCAACGACGCCCGGCTTTCGGACCGTGTGGCACTGTATCCCGTCGAACAGTTCTAAAATCCTATCCGTCGTGGGGAAGCGGCAATCGCGCTTTTCAGGATACAGGGGAAGAGATTTTATCCGCTGCCTCCTCATGTTTCGCCGCATCTCCCGCTCGATAAGAGCGTCGATGAGCAATGCAAGGAAGAAGACGCACAGGAGCGCTTCGATTCGCGCCGCGTTCTTGAGATACTGCGGCGCCACGTCGTGCACGCTTTTGAGCTGCTCGTGCCTCTTCTCGATCCGAGGCTGCCTCTTGTAGATGCGCAGAACGCGGCGAAGCGACAATGAGGAGTCGTTGATGATCAACGGGAAGATGCCGTCGGTGTTGGCATCATAGGTGATGGCGTCCACGCGCTGGGTCCACTGAAGGTCGAATCGCCGGCGCACCTGGCGCTTGTACATGGTCTTGGGTCCGGGACGCCCCGGACGATTCTGCCGGTAGAGCGGCTCCGTCCTTACAAGGACCTCCACATCGATCCATCCGCGGGTTCCCGTTTGGCTTAGGATGCCCGAGATCTCCTTGTCCACCTTATTCCTCTTACGAAGGCGCGTCCGTTTGGATCGCAGCCGCTCCTGCAGCTCTTCAAGCGCCCGCTGCGCCTTGTCGAGCTTGTCCTCCCGCCCGATCCGATCCCGGCGCTGCTTCTCGGAGCTGTGAAACCACAGGATACGGAACCCCTCGGCGGAGCATCGCGGCGATTCATAGCCCCGGTAGATGTCGGCGGGTTTGTATTTCCCGCGCGTGTTGGGTCTGCTCCACACCTTCTTCCACGGCACCCTATGGGTCTGTATCCAGTCCCGGAACCAAGTGTCTTCGCTCCGCGTCCGGGGCATCACCGTGACGAATCTCCCGCCCTGTTCGGCGATGTGGCGCATGTTGGCTCCGGTACAGAGCTTCGAGTCGGCCACATAGAGGAAGTTCGGATGCCCCACCAGTTCCCGCAGAAGGTCCCATGTCCGGCGATGAGTCTGGTCGTCGGTGACATTGCCGCCGTGGGCTTGGTAGTGAACCGGAATGGCGCCGTCGTTGGTCACCGTGAGCTCGTAAAGCAGCTGCTTTAAATCCGGTCGGCGCGCTTTCGAGTGACCGTGGGTGACTTTCAGGGTCGGCTTTCCTCTGACCTTCCGCCCATCCGCCAAGATATACTTCCCAGAAAACGAAATGGTCGTCGAATCATTGTGAAGTTGATTGAGCCGGACTTTGAATGCCCGAACCGCCGAAGCGACCACGGATATGATCAGGGACGGCCGATCGGCGTCAAAGAGACGGTCGAGGCAGCGCCCGACGCGGTCGTCGTTGAGGAGCTTCATGTGCTTGCGCTCAAGCCCCAAGACGGTCGGGGCAAAGGGATCGGCCCATTCTTCCAGCGCATAAAGGGGTTTGCGGGCGACCATCAAGTTTCTCAGGAGCAGGGCGATGCCGCGGCTGGGCGCCAGTTTGATGCGCTTATCATCTGACGGCAGATAGCCGTCCAAGATCTTCTGGAGCTGCATCCGCTTCAGCAATCGGTTGACGATGGGCAGGGCGCCGACGGTACGCGACCGCAGGGCAAACCCGCCGGCTTTTCTCATACGCATGGCGGCTTGACAGACATCGTATCTAACACTATAATAAGTGCCAGATACATGTCAAGACAATCGAGAGCCGCGCATAAGAGCCTGATGCTGCGATGGGAAGCCCGATATGGCGAGCTCAAACGCTCCTTGCCGGGAATCGGCTCCATTCTTCCTGGAAGCGTCGTGAAACGATTCATGCCCTGTGGGAAGGTTTCCTGTCGTTGTGCGGCGGGACAACGTTATCACCACGGGCCCTACTACCAGTGGAGCGTAGCGTTGAAAGGCAAACCGACAGCAATAAGACTAACGCCTGCACAGGCGAGGCTATATCAGGAGTGGACTCGGAACAACCGCAAGATAAGGAAAATCCTCGATGAAATGCGCAGGATTTCTATACGGCTTGCCAAGCATCAGATGAAGGCGACGTCTCGTCGGTGAAAAGTGCTAAATTCGGAGATAATTCTGCGAGAAGTGCGGAACATACGTTCCAAGAGTCCGTCTTGATGGGGATGTGATGCTTGAGCAGGGTGCCGGGTTTGGTGCGGCCGTAGATGCGCTTCTTGAGCTGCGTCTTCTTGGCTTTGAGCCGCCGATCCATTTGGCGCGCGCTGATGGAGCGAAGCTTTTTTTCGACGCCGGGCGTGAGATGGAATCGTTTGCGCAGCCAGGGCATCCACACCTGCAGGATGACCTTCAGGCGTGCGGACCAGGGATATCCGGCCGCTTCCCAGACCGCCTGAATGATCCCCATCGTTCTTGCGTCGTAGATTCGGCCTCGTTGCCGCCGCTTGCCCCGGGGCTTGTCCTCCGGCGGCGGACCATTGAGCTTGCGGATCGCATACTTGCGATTGTAGCCGCATACCCGGCAGAACTCGTCGAGCATGGCGCGCTTCAAGGCCCTGGAGGCCCTGTGGTAGCGCAGATAGATGACTTTGAAGTATTCCCATTTTGATCGCCGGCCCATCGTCGTAGCCTCCCGTGGTCCCTCGTCGGCTAGGGTTACCTTTCCAATGTCGCGACGATGACCTCTTGGGTTACATTATACATGGCGCGATTCGAAGGACACCATCGGGCATATGGAAAAAGCTATACTTTGCACGATAAATATTGCGCGCAACCGTATCGTGACGCCGTAGTGTACGAACGACCGTATATACTTCGACAACGACACGGTCCAATTTCAGGACTCCTGACATGTCGGTGACTTGCGTCGGAGATTGTTGCGAACCCCGTCGGAGAGTGCCATAATTGATGCAACATTTTCCGGCGAAAATGAACGCAAAACCTCAATCCCTTGTGGATTCCGTGGATAACTCAGGTTCGCGTGATGCAGAGACTTTTTCATCAGGTCAGGAGTCCTGAATTTTTCGGACGGCGGACAGGCCCCGAGGGCCAATACTCGAATTGGGATGTAGTCACGGCTATCATAATGTCGCTTATCGTAACTCGCCGGCCCCCGAGAACACCCCCCTCCGGGCTCCGATGAGGTATCCTATATTATGTGGAAAACGTCAAACCGGGCGGGAAAGGCCGGTCTTAAGGAAAACACGCTGATATGCGAATACTCATTGAATGCGGCGTGGGACGGACGGGCAAACGCGGAATCACCCTCCTCCAGGAAAACCTCATCCACCAACTCGGACGCATCGACCGCGAAAACGACTACTACATTTTTTGCCACTTCTTTACCGACTACAAGCGGCGCGTGAAGGAGTGGTTCGATTTCGTGCCCCGCCAATCCAACTTCCACCTATGCATCAGGCGCTGGCCCGAGAGGGCCGTGCGCCTGCTCGACAAATTCGGAATACGGGTGATCGACAGGCACTTTCGCTCGCTCGGAATAGATCTCATCCACAATTTCGGCTTCACCC
>JASJYE010000331.1 GCA_030123645.1 Candidatus Hydrogenedentota bacterium
AGCGGGTTCTAACTCGCAATGACAAGAAAAAACAGTGTGTCAACGTTGGATCGTTCTATTTCTGTGCCTAATGTACTGTTGCAGAATAACTTAGGTGGCGAATCGCCAATGGGCTTTGAGGGATGCGGACTAAACTCTTGTGCTCCAAAAAGACATATCCATGTAGCCAGGCGATGAATAAAACTGGTAAACGCAGGACAAAGAGCTTGACAATAGCTTTTTGTTCCCTTATAGTAGTTTTAGCCTTTTTTGCGTAGTAACATTCTGGCCTCATATTGGCATTCATTACGCAGAAGTGGCGAGGCTCGGAGGAGAAAGTTCGTCTCGCTGAGTCATCGTCGAGGGGGGGGAGCTTTGAGGCAAGAATCCGTTCGCATCGGGGGGAGCGAAGGGCACATTCAAGCCGATAGTTACGTAGGCTTTGGTTGGCTCCTGTTGAGCATCCTGTTATTTACGCTCGTATTCCTTCCCGTCATCCTTCTATAAAGTCTCAGAGCCTTTCAAAAAGAACGCAGCTCGGTCGAGCGCCCTTGCGCAGCGTCACATGCAAAGGGGGCCGTATCTCCGCGCTACGTGGCAATGCCGCCCAAGCCCATGTTAGAGTTCCCGCTGTTTTCCTATGGGAGGCACCGCGCATGAAGGCCTGGATTGTCGGCGACTATGGCCACTACAACGAGGTGATGCATTTAGGGGAAACGGTACGCCCCGAACCCGAAGGCGCCGACGCGCTCCTCAGCGTCAACGTGATAGGCATCAACTTCCCGGACATCCTCGCCATCGCCGGCACCTACCAATTCAAGTCGCCGCTCCCCTTCATCCCCGGCATGGAAGCCATGGGCGAAGTCGTCGCAACCGGTCCCGACTGCCCCTACGAGCCCGGCGACCGCATTATGACCTTCAGCGGCATCGGCGGCATCGGCGCCTACGGTGAATACGTCATCGCTGCGCCCGGAAACACGTTCAAAGTGCGCGATAACATGAGCGACGCTGACGCCGCGGCTTTCCAAACGATTTACCAGACCTCATACTTCGGCCTGAAGGTGCGTGCCGACTTGCAGCCTGGCGAGACACTGCTCGTCTATGGAGGCGCCGGCGGCGTCGGAACCGCCGCCATCCAACTCGGAAAATTGTTTGGGGCCACTGTTATTGCGACGGCCAGCACGCCTGAAAAGCTCGAGATCTGCCGGCAGTGCGGTGCAGACCACGTCATCAATTACGTTAGCGAAGACTTCGTCCCCGTCGTCAAGGAACTAACCGATGGCCGCGGTGCGGACGTCATCTACGACCCGGTGGGAGGCGACGTATTCGACAAGAGCACCAAAGTCATCAACTGGAACGGGCGCATCCTGGTCATCGGATTTACGAGCGGCCGCATCCCTGAAATCCGCACCAACCGCATTCTGCTAAAGAATATCTCCCTTATAGGCCTTCACTGGGGCCAGTACTATAAACACGAGCCACACCTCGTCGCCGAGGCGCAGGAAGTCCTCTACGACGCCTACGACCGCAAAGACATCGCGCCGATCATATACAAGGAATACCCCCTCGCCGAGCTTCCGCGCGCGCTCGACGCCATCGAGTCAAGAGAGAGCCACGGCAAGATCGTTATCACGGCCTGAGCCCTACATCCCCGAGGGCGTCAGATGCATTTTATGCTTCCTGTGGCGCTCGACATCATCGTCTTCGATGCGCAAGCTCCGGTACTCGCCCCGCAAGTACATGTCTGCCTGGTCATCGAAATGCCCGCTCATCACGTCCCCCGAGTTTCCCGTGGGCAGAATGAACCACGTCCCGTTCTCCTTGCCGTAGGTAGCACAATCGATCAGAAGCCGCATGGATGCGCCGTGCTCCACCTCGTAACCGTCCCCTATCCACTGCATCTTCGCGACAGATTGCGTTGTCCCCGGCGCCGGGAAGGGGCCGATGTTCCACAACCGGTTGAGCGGCTTCACATTGCCGATTATATGCCCGTACTCGATCGTATGGACCGTTCCCCACGGCACTGTTGCCGCAGCCTCCGCGCAGGCCCATTCGCCCTGCCCAAAACCATCAACCCCGAAAAGAGGGCATTTCTAATGAGTTCAGACTCGATGACGCCGGCTCCGATAGCTTGAAGCCCTGCCCAAAATCATATACGGTTGTAAGTTCGAATCCTGCCCCCGCTACGTGTGCGGCAAGACATGGTCGCGATATCGCTTTCACGGCGTTGATGTTAAGTAAACTGGGGCTCCCAGGACTATTTGTTTGACGAGTTAGGAGATAAATTTCATGAAAATCACGGAAATCAAGACCTTCATGGTATCCAATCCGCCACCGCGTCTAGGCGGTCCGGCCTGGGTGTTTCTCAAGCTCGTGACCGACAGCGGCGTGGAAGGCTTGGGCGAGGCGTACTGCGTCCAGCTCCGGCCGCCGACAATGGTTGCGATCATCGAGGACATCGCCGAGCGCTGGGTGATCGGCGCCGATCCGTTCCGGATCGAGGCGCTGTGGCGGCGCATCTATTCGAGCGGCTTCTCGCAGCACCCCGACATGGTGATTCAGAGCGTCTTGAGCGCCGTCGAGATGGCCTGCTGGGACATCGTCGGCAAAGAGTGCGGCCAACCGATCTATAACCTCCTCGGCGGTCTCGTGAACGAGCGCCTGCGCTCCTACACCTACTTACAACTCCTCCCGAATCAACCGCGGCGCAACGTGCATAACGACCCGGATCTCGCCGCCGAGAGCGCCCTCAAACACGTCGAAGATGGCTTCACGGCCGTGAAGTTCGATCCCGTATGGCCGGTCTTCGAGGACACGCCGCGCCAGTTGTCGCTCGAGGTGCTTAGCAACGCCGAAAAGGTGGTGAAGAGCGTCCGGGAAGCAGTGGGGGATCGCTGCGACCTGCTCATTGGCACTCATGGGCAGATGACCACCAGCAGCGCGATCCGGCTCGCGCGGCGACTCGAGAAGTACGATCCGCTCTGGTTCGAGGAGCCCGTTCCGCCGGAGAACCGCGACGAGATGGCACGGGTTGCCCGATCCACTACGATCCCCATCGCCACCGGCGAGCGGCTCGCGACCAAGTACGAGTTTCGCGAGTTGTTGGACAAGCAGGCCGCTTCGATCCTCCAGTTCGCCCTGGGCCGCGTTGGCGGCATCCTCGAAGCCAAGAAGATCGCCGGCATGGCCGAGGCCTACTACGCGCAGATCGCGCCACACCTCTACACCGGACCGGTCGAGGGCGCTGCCAACATTCAGATCGGCGCCTGCTGCCCGAACTTTTTGATCCAAGAGAGCATCGGCAAATGGGACGGATTCCATGCCGAGATCCTCAAGAAACCCCTAAAGTGGGAAGACGGCTATATCATTCCGCCCACCGAGCCCGGCCTTGGCATCGAGCTGGACGAGGAAGTCGCGGCGAAGAACGTCTACGTCGAAGGCGAATCCGCCTGGTGGCCGAATTAGTCAACGGGTGCCAATACGAGACCGGACGTTCCGGCGCCAAACTCGTTTGGGGGTGCGTTTGAACTCAGATCCTTGGAAATCGCCGCGCCAAGGCGTAGACTTTCCCCTTATATCGCCGCCGGACCCCGGCACGAA
>JASJYE010000332.1 GCA_030123645.1 Candidatus Hydrogenedentota bacterium
AAGCTCTTCGCCCACACTTGCCAACAATTCCTAACTTCTGTGTTCACAAGACCTTAGTTGGCCAGTGTCAAGAAGTTTCTCTAAGAGAGCCTTGGTGAATTCGAATCTTGCTGTTAGCTGTTAAATTTGCTTGGCTTAGCTCACCCCTCCTCCGGAGGCGGGGTGAGGTGTTCTCATGACGTAGGATCTGGGCTGCATGGCGGAGTGATTTCTCGACGCGCAGATGGTATTCTGATGGCTGTCTTTGCGGCTATTCTGCGGTTCCGAGGGGCACTTCGTCTCTCGACTTATCCAGGTTGAGGAGTTTCCAGAATGCAATACACGACCCTTGGCAAGACAGGTTTGAAGGTTTCGCGACTCGGCTTCGGGTGCATGCGGCTGCCCATGAAAGAGGGCCGGATTGTGCGCGAACTGGCGATCCCCATGCTGCACCGCGCGAAAGAACTCGGCGTGAACTACTTCGATACGGCCGTAGGGTACTGCAACCAGGACAGCCAGCGCTGCCTGGGAGAGGCCCTCGAGGGCATGCGTGACCAGGTCATCGTCTCGACGAAGAACGGGCACTACAACAAGAAGGATGAGCGGGGCTGGTGGAAGAACCTGGAGGACTCGCTGGAGCGGCTGCGCACCGATTACATCGACATCTACAATTTCCACGGGCTGCGGTGGCAAGCTTACGCGGACCATGTGCAGGGCCCCGGCGGGCAGCTTGAGTGGATGCTTCGCGCCAAAGAGCAGGGCATGATCCGGCACATCTGCTGCAGCTTTCATGACACAGCGGAGAACCTGAAGAAGCTGGCTTCCACGGGCCACTTCGACTCCGTGACGCTGCAATACAACATCCTCGACCAGAGCAATGAGTCGGCCTTCGAGCACGTGGTGAAGAAGTGCGGCATGGGCATCACCGTGATGGGACCCGTAGGCGGCGGCCGGCTCGGCGGGGAGTCAGACGAGATCCGCAAGATGCTCAAAGGGGCAAAGAGCGTGCCCGAGGTGGCGCTGCGCTTCGTGCTGTCGAACCCGTACGTCTCCATCGCCCTTTCCGGCATGGACGCCATGGAGCAGGTCGCGGAGAACATCAAGGTCGCGTCGCGAAGGACGCCCATGTCGACCGTCGAGCACAGACGGGTCAAGTCCATCCTGACGCGTTTCCGCAAGCTCTCCGAGCTATACTGCACCGGCTGCAACTACTGCATGCCGTGCCCTACCGGCGTGAACATCTCTGGCAGCTTTATGGCCCTCAACCAGGACCGCGTTTACGGGCTCAAGGCGCACGCCAAGCGCACCTACGACTGGCTCCGCGGTGGGCAGGCCGTCCACTGCATGGCCTGCGGCAAGTGCGAGCCGAAGTGCCCACAGAACATCGAGATCATCAAGCAGTTGCGGGAGACGGTGCGGACATTCGACGACGCCTACGGTCACGTGGTGGCCAGGCTTAAGCCCATGGGATTGAAGAGTTTCAAAGCTTCGCGGGGCAAATGGTCGGCGACGCTGAACGCCAAGCTCGAGGTACGCAACCTGAGCGACCAGCCCGTCGAGGTCGCGGCCCGATTCGGGGCCGGCGCCGAGGTTAAGCCGAAGGAGGGGACGGTCAAGCTTGACGCCTTCGGCGTCGCGTCGCAGAAGCTTGTGATCGAGTGCGCGTCGAACGGTGGCGCGAACGTGGTGGACACGGCCGCGGCGGTGGAAGGCGGGGAGAAGGTCGAGCTTTCTGGCGCGGCTTTTTCGGTGGTGTTTGCGCCGCCGGCGCGGAAGTCGGGCGCGAAGGTGCCGAGGAGCGCCATTCCGGTCGAGCTCTGCAGCAAGGAGCAGCTCGCCACCGGGACGTCGCGGGTTCTGGCGAATCACGGCGCCACGTGCCGCTTCGCCTACGATGACGACGCCCTCTTCCTCTCGGCTCGCGTGAAAGACGACTTGGCCACGGGCCGTGGCGGGCGTCAGGGGGATCGCTTGGAGCTCTGCATTGACGCGCGGCCCCCAGCGCGGTTCGGCAGGAACGGCTCCGATCCCAAGGTCTTCAGGATCGACTTCTCGGCCCCGGGAGGAGGCGACTCGGTGCGCATTTCCAAGCCCCGAGGCGTCGACGCCACGGGCATCGCCTGCCGGACCAGAGTGACCGCGGATGGTTACAGCATCACCGCGGCGATCCCGTGGAGCCTGCTGGGCCTCAGCAAGACGGCCCGTCGGCACGTGGGGCTAGACGTGTGCCTGCAAAGCCACGACCGCCGCGGCAAGCAGAATGTGCAGATGTATTGGACCGGCGGGGAGTCGGACGGACGCCCGGACCGCTTCGGCCACCTGTTCCTGACGGTGTAGACAAGACGCACGGCCCTCCGGGGTCTGACAAGCAGGAGTTGCTCTACGTCTGGCGGGCGCATAAATGTGGTTCATGTTTCGCATTATGATTTTGAAGATGAACTTTAGCGATTCAATCAGATGCGAATCGGCCGATCAAGTGCGGGATTCGACTAAGTAGGCGCCCGGGACAAATCGACCCCATCGATTCTAAACTCTGGCAAGCGATCACGCGCCTTAGCAAAGCTGGTAAGGGAGTGCCGAATCGAATCGCAGGGAGGTGATCAGGCGGGCTCTCAATAGTAGCTTTTCAAAATACCGCCGAGGGTGGGCGAAACGATTCCTCAAGAAGTGGTTTTGGTGGGCGACCCATTGCAGACTCAAACCCATGCGCGATTTCGCATGGACCATAGGCCGCCACGAAGACGATATTCTCAACTACTTCGAGATACCCATCACCAACGGTGCCGTCGAAGGCATGAACAACAAAGCCAAAGTCGTCAGCCACCGATATTACGGATTTCGCACCGCAAACACCTACATCACCGCCCTATACCATTGCCTGGGAAAACTCCCCGAGCCCGAACTGGTGCACAGATTCTTGTGAGGAGCCTGAATTAGAATGCTCTGATAACTCGACTCCGGACAGTGGCGATCAGGGCTCATGGTTGTTCGGGCAGCCATGCCTCAGGAAATCGATAGGCAAAGGCATCTTTCGAATCGGCTCGGGCTAGCTGTCCACGACCCGTGATGGGGAGTTTCGTTCCATCCAAACGGGGATCGACATAGCCTGAATACCACTCGTCCAAATCCCGGCGCATCGATTCTATCCTATCGCCATGGCCGCGATAGCCGAAGAGGTTTGTCTTCTCATCCGGGTCCTCGGCTACATTGTAGAGCTCATGCGCGCCTGAGGGATATCGCCATACGAGTTTCCACTCCTTCGACCGTATCATCCGGACCGGACCGTATTCATCAAAAACAAAGATACTCTCCCTTTCCCCCATGTCATTTCCCTGAAGAAGGGGCAAAAAGGACCGTCCGGGTAGGCCTTTCGGGGTCTTGTCCTTAAGGCCTGCATACTCCAGCGCCGTTGGAAGCCAGTCATACTGACTCAGGAGGGTGGTATCGGTGCGGTCATCCGGAATATGACCGGGACGGCTGACGATGCATGGGATCTTAACACTGGTGTCGAACATGTTCTGGGGCCACGTGGCATTGCCCTTCCCATAGAGGCCGTGATGTCCCATGTTCATGCCGTTGTCGCTCATGAAGAC
>JASJYE010000333.1 GCA_030123645.1 Candidatus Hydrogenedentota bacterium
CCATATTTGAGCATGCGTTTCTTTATCAAGTCACCCGCGACGCGGGAACGGCGCTCGCAATGACAATGCTGGCGTTAATCCGTCTTATCCGTCCGATCCGTGGCCATGCTTGGTGCTTGGGCTGCATGGGCTAAAGCCCATCCTACGGGGTATGCGGCCTCTGATTCACGACAGTTAATTTCCTGCTTGACAGCCGGTGAGCCGGCTCGTATAGTGGGTGTGGACTGAGCGACACGTGGATAAATTGCAAGGAGGACGCGCCGGCACGAGAACCTGAATTAGGGCCAAGGGAAGGCGGTGAGAATCCGCCGCAGTCGCGCTGCTGTAACCGGTGACGAAACCCGCACTGAGCCACTGTCCCACGGGATGGGAAGGCGCGGGGAGTAGGACGACCCGGAAGTCAGAAGACCTGCCCACAACTCCATGTATTGCAACAACTTCGCGAGAAAAGTTGATGCAGCAAAGGTCACTTCAAAACCTTGCCTGCCTCTTTTTTCCTCCTGTTAAATTGCTGTAGTTGCGCGCTGTCTGGGTGGCGGCTCACTCGGCCGCGTATACGCGCCAGGGGCGTAGAGCAATAGGAAATAACAATAGGACAACTGTATTTCTGTTTACATCATAATATGTAAATGTAGAATTCTGTATGTAATCTACAATGAGAGGTGAGGCTGTGAAGATTTTTAACCTGCTTTTACTTTGCGTGTCGATTGCGGCGCCGGCATTTGGCATCCCTGATAACGAAGACTTTCGTATTGTCACAGACTTTCCCCAGCCCGCTCCCGGCTCTTTCAGCGTCGTCGGAACGAGCACGTTGGACGGGCGCTTCCTCGTCTGGAACGGAGATGAGGTCTTTCTGCAAAACGAGCCGGGAGGCGCTGTGATGAATTCGATCGCTTCCGGCTATCTGGGAGACCCGGGCTTTCTGACTTTGAATCCCGCGGGTGACATGGCCTTGCTCGGGCAGGGATTCGGCGACGGGAGCAACGCGAACCTCTATCTCCTCGACTTGAATTCGCCCAGCGATTTCGTGTCAGGAGACGCGATCGTCATTCAGAGTCATTTTTCCGGCGTGCATTTGAGCGCGAACCTTGTCGCGCTGGACCGGGGGGATTTCGGCTTCCCTGCGGAAATTATAGTGGTGGACCTCCTTGCGCGCAGGGACAGCCGCAGCCGCTCGCTCATGGTATTGGAGCTTCCGGAACCTCCCGCCGGCCGAACGACGGTTATCACGAAGCCTCCCGGTTCCTTCTCGGCATCCTTGGCGGTGAACGGCGGGCTGTTGTACGTGGCGGACTCGGGCAACGGGCAGTACAAGACCTTTGCGGTCGCCGACGTGATTGACGCCTTCGACACGGCGACACCGCTGCTTTGGAGCGCGGGCACCGACATCGGCACGCCGTTTCAGTACCCGCTGGGGGGCGTTTCGGGCTTCACGGCTGCGGGCAACTTGGTAATCGCGGGCTTCGGGTCGATCGTGGAAGTAGACTCCTCGACAGGCACAATCGTGAAGACCCTGGACCCCGCAGGAACCTCGCCTTTCTACGGGATCATCTACAACAGCTCGAACGAAGAACTCATTGCTATTGAGTTTCCGGCCCTGTTCGGCGATCCACTGATCTTTCACGCCTCGGTGACGGCCATCGCGCCGGAATCGCCCTGCGCCGATTTTGACGCGATCGACGCGGCTTTTGTGACCTTTCGAGACACGTTCTTTTCAGGCTCGAATGACATCGACGCCGACGCAATCCCAGACACGGCCATGCTGGAGTTGATCGAGCTGTTTTGCCTGCGGGGCATCGACGAGCCGCTCGTGCTTTCCGCCGATACGGCCTACGACATCAACCTTGACGCCTTCGACGCGGAAGCTTCTTCCGCGGCGCTTGAATCCTTCCGGGAAGTCATCGCCCTCTTGATGACAATGAGCCAGGCGATGCAGGACAACCTTCGGACCGCGCTCGCCGCGAGCGGCAACCCGCTGTTCGGGGCCTATTCAATCCTGTTCTGCTCAGACCTGGAGAATTGTCTACCCGAGTTCAGTGCGAATCCCGATCCCATCCTCCCGCTCGATGAGCCCTACTCGGCTCAGGGCGACCCCGACGGGGACGGCATATCGAACCTTCAGGAGTACCAAAACGTCGTTGCGATGGGCGGAGATGATTTCGACTTCGCCGTGGCGGCCTCCAACGATCAGCTCGACGGCACGTCAGGCACCCGCAATAGCGAGACCAGCGGCTGCCTGATCGCCACGGCCGCCTATGGAACGCCACTCGCCGGCGAAATCGACGTGCTGCGCTCCCTGCGGGACCGTTATATGTTGCGCAACGCGCTTGGAATGGCCTTCGTCGACACCTACTACCGTGTGAGCCCGCCCCTCGCGGATTTGGTCGCTTCGGAACCCGCGCTCGCAAGCCTGGTGCGGGCCATGTTGCATCCGCTGCTTATCGCGGCGCGTTCGGCCAAGGCGGCGTTGACGCTGACGATCATGCTGTCCGTGATGGCGATGATTGCTCTACGCCTTCCTGCTCAGCGAAGAGGTCAGATCAGAAATGAGTAGAACGGGTGCAGCGGAGCGATGGCGGTGCAGCGTGTCCTACGCTACCGTTCGGCTTCCCCATTTTACAATTCTTTATTCGCCGATCATTGTCGCAGCTTTCGCGCTTACGCCCTGGATGGACACGAGTCACGCAGAAGACCCCTGGGCGGACACTGTGATCGAGTATTCCCCCGACAATCCCGTCGTGGGCTTTACTACTCCCGGTGTGGCCCTGGGCGCGCCAAAGGGGCTGGGGCCGTCTGTGCCTCTGAACGAAAATAACGTGGTGAGCCTGGGTGACCCTTCGGGCGACCCGCGAGGCCGAATCGTTCTCGAGTTCAATACGCCCGTCACGGACGACCCGGCCAATCCCTTCGGGCTCGATTGCATTGTGTACTCGAACGCCTTCTGGGTTGGTGGAAACCCGCAGAAACGGTTTCAGGAGCCGGGCATCATCGAAATAAGCGATGACGGGAGCAATTGGTATCTGATTCCCGGCAGCCGCAACTTCTCGTATGGCGGCGGACAACTGCCGCTCGTGGCCGAGCCAAGCGGGGACACGAATCTCGTCTCCGGGGAGGCGCTCTTGCTCGCAGGCGCCATCACCAACCCTAATATGCTCGACGTTGCGACCGGCCCGGAGACGGTCGAGTTCAACTGGGGCTATATGGACATGAGCCCGACGCTGGCGCCGTATCTGGACAACTACGTCCGGCCTGACGACCCCTTCGAGGTAGGGATGACGGCGCGGAGCGGCGGGGGGGACGCCTTCGACATCGCGTGGGCGATCGACAGCGGGGGAAACCCGGCGTTCTTGGCGCAGTTTCAATTTATCCGCATCAGCCCCTTCGTGCAGCGCAGCATGCCGGTGGGAAGCGCATCGCCGGAGCTACTTGCTATCGCGGATGTCGCGCCCGAGCTTGACGCCGACGGCGACGGTATCCTGGACGAATATGAGACACGGGTCGCTGGAACGGACCCCGCGCGGCCGGAAAGCACGATCCTGGCGCTGGAAATTCCGGCAATCGAAGGAGGCA
>JASJYE010000334.1 GCA_030123645.1 Candidatus Hydrogenedentota bacterium
CGGTCCACATGCGCGAAGAGGTACTCCAGTTTCGTCAGCGGCGTGGCCGGCTGGATCGCAATTCCGGGCGCCATCCCGAGTTCACGAATCAGATCGAGGGTCTGCGGCGCATGATGACAGGCCTCGACGTGCACCGTAAGGCTCGCGCAGCCCGCTTCGGCGAAGGCCTCGACGTATCGTTCCGGCCTCACGACCATCAGATGGATGCCGCAGGGCAGCTTCGAAGCCGCCCTTGCCGCGGCGAGCACTTCCAGGCCCAACCCGAAGCCCGGCGCGAAGGCGCCATCGCGCACATCGAAGTGTAATTCGCTGCAACCGGCCTCCTCGAAGGCGCGCAGGTCGTCCTCCAGGCGCGCAAAGTTGGCGCAACGCACAGGTGCGGACCACTCCACTTGTCCCAAGCCTTGTCTCCTCTTCGTTACGGCGACGATGGTTCCGGCGCCTGAAATCCAGCATCCACCGACAGGTTCCGAAAGATCTGGTGTTCTTCATCGAAAAACTCGATGTACACAGCGTTGCTCTGACCTTCCCGGCGGTTTCCTTCCACCTTAATCACCTTCTCCTCAAGGGGCTCGAGCGCGAGATCCTGCGTCCAAAAAGGTAGGGGGCCCGTCTCGTTTGCCGCGTCGGCATCCACGAACATGAGCCGGTCGAGGCTCACCTCTGCGTAGGGCAAATTATCCACATTCTCCGCGACGAGTTCGAGAGCGACGGGCGATCCATGGCTTTCAACCTCGCCCAAGTGCAACCACTTCCAGCCTGGCGTGTCGCCGTCCACGTACCCTTTGGCCTCGCCGACCGGAAGGCGTTCGCCGTGCGCACCGAGTGCGTATACGTGGAGGTCGCCGAAGAGCTCGTTCTGAGGGGAGGCGTGCTGATACATCTGGACGAAGAGCTCGTATCGGCCGGGCTCCAGGTCGATCGTCCTCGTTAGGCGGCCGCTGGGGACGTCTTGGTCGAGCCGGGCCCTGTAAGCGATTTTGCCATAGTGTGCGTGCAGGGGCCGCCACACATCCGATCCGGGCTCGCGCTCGAAGGAGAGCGCCGGGACGACCTGCTGCGCTTGGTAAGCGCGGACCGTTATCTTGCGATCGAGTACACTCCGGTTCGCGAGGTGAATCGAGACGGTGTACGGGCCGGCCACGTCCGTCGCCAAACCGTCCGGCCCCTCCGGTGCGAGGCCGCCTATCCAAACGTCGAGCCCGAGGGGCTCCAGGCTCGGCTCGGGAGGAAAGGTCGCGGCGAAGCTGTCCCGCCAGCCCGCCCGGACGTCCTCAGGGAGCGTCGTGTCCGAAAAATCGTAGAGCGGTATCTCGCGCGTGCCGAAATCGGCGACCCCAGCGGTCCGGGTAGTCTCGAGAAGCGCCGGGGACATGTCATAGAGGAAGAGGGTCACGCCGTCGAAAACGATCTTGTCGATCCGCACAGCGTGCGCGTCGTACCATGCGCGGAACTCCCAGACTTTCAGATAGAGATCATCCAGTTCCCAGCCCGATTGGACGTACCAGACCCGATTCGCGGTATCCGAGACGTCTTCAATACGCCGCGGGAAGAAGCCGATGCTTTCCCACGTCTTCGCGTCCGGGATTCCTTTCAAGTGCCATTGTCTTTCTTCGTCGGTGAACCCGATATAGGACTGGGCGCTGTTTAGGTAGTGATAGAGGAAGGGCGAGAGGGTCACGACGGTTGCATGGGCGACGAAGTCCCCCTCGCGCATTCGCTCTTTGATGTAGGTGGCCGTGCTACGGTTGTCCACTTTGTACCGGGCGCCGATTCGGTGCGGCCACACATGGAGGCGCTGGGCATAATGGTCCGCCAAGGTAGGGGCGGTAAGCAGCACCATGAGTCCCGCGGTGGCCCATCCGAGCCAGCGGGGTTTCATCCAGGATATCCCGGCCCCGGCGAGGATGAATAGGGTGGGCGAATAGGCGAGCTGTGCGCGGTAGGTGTAGAAGGAGAAGTTTTGCAGGTTCCAGAAGATCGTTTCGATCAGGAGCGTCCCCACCGACATGAATACGAGAAAGACGGCGACCCTGGGTTTTGAACGGAGACCGGCGAGCCCCGCCAGGCACATGGCCCCGGCCAACAAAAACAGCGGCCAGTACACCAGGGGCTCCGGGCTGTAACCCGCGAAGAAATTCTTCAGGGTAATCCCGACGGTCCTGAGGGTTGGGAACGGCACCCAATGTGCTTTGGAACGTGTGTAGATCTCGAAGGTAAAGAGCGCCAGGACAAGTGCGGGGATAAGGGCGATGCCAAGGCATACCTGACTGAGAATCCACCGCTTCATTTGGGCCCGGTACAAGGCCGCGAAGAGCAGCACGTAGAGGTTGATTGAGACCATGTAAAACGCGGAAAAGTAGTAGGCGTAGAAGGACAACGAGCTCAGCACGACTGCCAATACCCACAGCCTGATGCGGTCCTCTTGTAGCGCCCGGAAGCTATAAAGCTGCGCCGCCAACACCAACAGGACGTACAAGGTGTGCGGGCGCAATTCCTGGGCGTAATAAATGTGGAAAGGCGATATCGCCACCAGTAAGCTCGCAAATAAACCCGCTTTCGGATCCCCCGTTAGGTAGCGTCCCGCGAAGAAGGTCAGCGGTACCACTAAGACGCCGAAGAACAACGGCAGCAAGCGAAGGAAGAAATCCGACCGTTCCGAACCCATCACGACCCCGGGAATTTGATCCACGAATCCGTGCCAGAAAAACAAGATAAGTGGAAACAGTGGGATGAGGCGTATCTCTCCGCCACGTAAGAAGGTGAGGTTCCAATCCACGAAGCGTATCGAATAAAGTGATGTCCCTTCGTCGTACCAGATGCTGTAGCGCGCCAAGCCATGAAGCCTTAGGACAGCAGCGAGTATCGTAATAACGCAGAGGGCCCCGATCCAGAGGCGCCGCTCGCTCTTTTCGTTTTCCATGATGCCCGCTTCGGCTCCCGTGGATCGCGGGCCCGATAGAGAGACATGTGAATCGTCAAGGACCCAAGGCGGCCATACTATCGCCCCCCTCCGGTGGGCTTCAAATCGTGAGACGGGATGTATGCCTATTTGGCCGGCGTCTGGACGAGCAGGGGCTGCCCATGGCGAAGCGTAGGCGCGAGTGGACACTTCTCGCAGTTCGGCGTCGCCCGGCAGTAGTTTTTTCCCGTCCACACAATCAGGCCGTGGTATTCTTTGTACAAAGCCACGTCTCTTTCGAGATGCTTCTCGAATAAGGCCCGGAGGTCCTCGTAGCGGATCTCCGGCTCCACGTGTCCATGACGGCTGAGAATGCGGCGCGTGTATGCATCAATCACGAAGACAGGCTTCTCACATGCGTAGAGAATGATGTCATCCGCGGTTTCCGGACCGATCCCATGTACGCCGAGCAGCTTCTCCCGCAAGTCTTCCAGCGGCCGACGCGCCAGCCGCTTCATGCTGCCCCCGTATTCATCGACCAAGAAGGTGCAAAAACTCCTGAGGCGACGCGCCTTTACGCGAAAAAAGCCCGAGGGTCTCAGGACCGATTCCAGCCGCGGTTTTCGGCACGCGAGAATCGCCCCTGGAGAAAGCAA
>JASJYE010000335.1 GCA_030123645.1 Candidatus Hydrogenedentota bacterium
CTCGCTTCGCTTGGTACTACTTTTGGAAGGGCTCAAAAGTCCCTGTTTTTGCGCCCCCTCCACTACCGATTGTCGGCCGCGTCAAGATGGGCGTGGATGAGTCGGTTGACGTCGTGAGCGCCTTCCATTTGGGGCATATGGCCGACATCATTGAGGACGTGAATCTCGATAGAGGGCGGGAGCCCTTTGGTGCCGGCGGGATCGACGATGGAATCTTTGGCGCCCCAGATGACGAGGATCGGTTGATCGAGGCCGTTTAGCTGGTCGCGGAATTGGACGGCCTGAGTGCCGTCCGGAAAGAAGGCGTCGGCGATTTTCCGCAGGGCGTCCGGAACGCCGTCTAGGCGCTTGAATTTGAGGACGTCGGCGATCATGTCGCGCGTGACGAGATCGGGATTTGCGAAAAGCTGCTGGAGGACGGGTTTAATCTCTTTGCGGCGCTGGGCGGCGATGAATCCTTCGATAAACTCGCGGTTGATGCCCTCCCCCAGTCCGCATGTGCTGAGCAAGGCGAGCGATGCGACGCGTTCGGGATGGGTTGTCGCGACAGACAGAGCGATCGCGCCGCCCAGGGAATGGGCGACGAAGTGGGCCTTCGCGATGTGAAGGGCGTCAAGAAACCCAACGACCGCGCGCGTGAAGGCGTCCAGAGTGCCGTCGCCGACGTCCTTGGACGACGCCCCGTGGCCGGGGAGGTCGAGCGCGTAGACGGAACGATCTTTCGCGAGGTCGGCGGCGTTAAAGAGCCAGGCGTTTGCGTCGCCACCGAATCCATGGAGCAGGAGCACGGGCGTGGCGCCGTTGCCGTCATCGGGGGAGGTCAGTACGTAGGAGAGTCTTTTTCCGTGGACTTCGACAGTCTGCGCGACGGCGGCGGCTTCACCTTCCGAGGCTTCCTCGGGCACGAAGTTGGCTTGAAACTCGGTGATGAAGTCGTCGACGACAGACGGGTCGACCTCCGCATCGGTAACTACGGCGAGCAAGGCCCCGACGGGGAGGACGTCTCCGGGCTGGGCGACGATTTTGCGGAGGACGCCGCTGAAGGGGCTTTCGAGGGAGCCGGCAATCTTGCTGGTCTCGATAAGCACGACTTCGTCGCCCTCGGCGATCGTGTCGCCCTCGGCGACTTCCCACTCGGCGACGGTGCCCTCTTCCATGGTCAGCCCCCACTTCGGCATGGTGAGGGCGTGAATCCGATCGGGCACTACTTCGCTCCGGCCACCTCGGGCTGCATGACGCGCTGCACGGCCGCGACGATTTGTTCGGGGCCGGGGATGTAGAGGTCTTCGAGGACCGGCGAGAAGGGCACGGGGGTGTGGGGTGCCGTAACCTGCATGATGGGCCCCTTCAGTGCGCCGAAGGCCTTCTGCGCGACCATCGCGGCGATGTCCGCCGCCATACCGCACCGCGGCCCGCCTTCGTCGACGATGACCAGGCGGCCGGTTTTTTCAACGCTCTCAAGAATGGTTTCTTCATCGAGCGGCGAGGTTGTGCGCGGATCGATCACTTCCACCGAGACGCCGTCTTTGCCCAGCTCGTCTGCGACGCCATCTGCGAGGTGAAGCATGCGTGCGAAAGCGACAATAGTGACGTCGCCGCCTTCGCGGGTGATGTTGGCCTCGCCGAAGGGGATGGTGTAGGCCTCGTCGGGCACGTCGGCTTCTTGGTCGTAAATGGCCTTGTGCTCGAAGAACATGACGGGGTCGTCGTCGCGGATGGCCTGGATGAGCAGGCCTTTGGCGTCGTAGGCATTCGAGGGAATGACGCATTTCAGGCCGGGGATGGCCGTGAAGATGTTGTAGAGGGACTGCGAGTGCTGGGCGGCGGCGCGCAGGCCCGCGCCGAACATGGTGCGAATGACGAGGGGCGTCTGGGCTTTTCCACCGAACATGTAGCGGAACTTGGCGGCTTGGTTGAAGATTTGGTCGAAGCAGACGCCCATGAAGTCGCAGAACATGAGTTCGGCGATGGGGCGCAGGCCTGTGGTGGCTGCGCCGGCTGCCGCGCCCATGATGGCCGACTCGGTGATGGGGGTATCGATGACGCGTGCCTCGCCGAACTCGCTGAAAAGGCCTTTGGTCACGCCGAGGGCGCCGCCGGATGCGTCGCGTTTACCTGTGCCGCCTGCACCGCCGGCGACGTCTTCACCGATGACGATGACGGTGGGGTCGCGCCGCATTTCGAGCCGGATAGCTTCGTTCAGGGCTTGGCGAATTGTCTTGGTAGGCATCGTTTGACTCCTCTTAGTACGAGACGTAGACGTCGGTGAGCAATTCGGTTTCGTCAGGGAACTCGGCGGCTTTGGCTTCGTTGACGGACTCTTCGATGAGCGTGCCGACCTGGCCGTCAATTTCTTCCATTTGCGCGTTACTTAGGCTGCCGTCGCTGGTGACTCTCTCTCGGAAGTTCTTGAGGCAATCGCGTTCGGCGCGCAAGCGCTCGACTTCGTCAGGAGCGCGGTAATTCTGTGGATCGCCGATGAAGTGGCCGTAGAAGCGCGTGACCACCGCTTCGATTGCGCTGGGTCCTCCCCCACTCCGCGCGCGCTCGATGGCCTCGGCCGCCGCGGCCTCGACGGCGAAGAAGTCGGCGCCGTCGATTTTGACCGACGGGAGGCCGAAACCTGCGGCGCGGCCGGCGATGTCTTTGCTGCCGACGGCGTAGTCGACGCCGGTCATCTCGCCGTAACCGTTGTTCTCGAAAACAAAGACGCAGGGCAGCTTGAGAACGACGGCCATGTTCATGGATTCGAAGGTGGTGCCTTGGTTCGAGGCGCCGTCGCCTGAAAACGAGATAGCGACGTTGTCCGTGCCGCGGGTTTTCGCGGAGAGGGCGGCGCCGATGGCGAGCGGCGGGCTCCCTCCCACGATCGCGTTGGCGCCGAGCATGCCTTGTTTCAGGTCGGCGATGTGCATCGAGCCGCCTTTGCCGCCGCAAAGACCGCCTTTCCTGCCGAAGATCTCGAGCATCATTCCTTTGACGTCGCAGCCTTTGGCGATGCAGTGGCCGTGGCCCCGGTGAGTGCTTCCGATGTAATCTTCGGTGCGCAGGTGGATGCACACGCCGGTGGCGACGGCCTCTTGCCCGGCATAGAGATGCACGAATCCGGGGATCTCCCCCGCCTTGAATTCGGTATCTATGCGCTCCTCGAATTCACGGATGGTGCGCATTCGACGGTAGGCGTCGAGCAGGGTTTCTTGGTCTAATGACATCGATGGCCTCCTGACGTGTTCATGTGCCGGATCGCGGCACAAATCGAAGGTACACAGTAGTATTCGGACGGGGGACAGGTCAAGGGCGGGTTAGCGGGCGCCACCGCAAGCGGAGATTTGGGGTGTGCGGACTGGGTGGCCAATGCACCCCCAAACGAGTTTGGCGGTGGCACCCTCGACCGGAATGACCTTACTTTCTCTTTGGAAAAAGAGAAAGTAGGCAAAGAGAATACCGATAGGCGGTGAGGATAGCCCTGTCCGGGAGGGGGAGCGTGCTCGCGAGCCGTGGACATTTGAAAGACACACGGACGCGGCGCGTCCCTCCGGGCGAGGATTCAGATTTAG
>JASJYE010000040.1 GCA_030123645.1 Candidatus Hydrogenedentota bacterium
ATGCTGAATTCACGCTCTTCCAAGTCCCCGTATTCGTCCTGTAAGTACTCATCCACCGTCATCACGAAAAGGAACTGGGTATCCTCATCGTACTCGTAGTAAATATCGTTAAATCTCAACACGGCAACGGCCTGCCGCGGTGTAACTTCCTTGGTCCAAAATTGCAGCACAGAGCGCTGAACATCCGTGCTGGCTGCGATGTTCCAACCCGTCGCCAAAGCCAACGCGTCCAAAAATGCAGGCACCGCCATCGGCCCCGCCAGGCTAATCACCACCTCATCGCCCAACTCCGGGACTTCACCATACGTAACGTCTCTGCGCAGTATCGGCTCAAATTTCCCCTTGGTCAAACCCACCACGCTCGGCGCCACACCGCCAACCTGGCCCGAAACGACCGATACGTCGGCCCCCGCCCCTCCTCGTGTCCCCCGGGCCTGGCCACCACCCACCACGCTCGGCGCCGCACCGCGAGCGCCGCCCGAAACGACCGATACGTCGGCCCCCGCCCCTCGCGTCGGCCGGCCACGAGCCGGGGCGCGGCCTGCCGCCGGGCGGCCGGCGTCCCTACCGGTGCTGAGACCCGGGCCGCGCTGGCCCGGCCGTGTAGGCGATTGCTGGGCGTAGGACCACTCGAAGGCCGCCAGGCACATCGTTGCCGTTATTAGCACCATCTGAATCGTTTGGGTTCGTTTCGAAGTCATCTTGGTTTCTTACACTATCGCAATGCTTCTGCAGCGCCCTTAGCGCCTCGGCAGCGAACGCGTGTACTCCTTGTTGTTACTCATCAAACTAAACACCACGGCTTCCTTGGTGATCTCCTTAATCGTGAGCCCCTTTACCTTGTCCCCGACGCCCAACCAAGCGCCTGTCCGGTTCTCCTGCGTCTTCACTTGGATCAGTTTCCTGCCTCCCGGCCCGGTGATCTCCATACGGCTACTCGCTATCACGCCTTGAAGCATCTTCACGAGATTCGGCTTCTTCACCGGTTTGGGTCTCCGCTTAGGAGGCGGAGGAGGGGGCACCAGTTCCTTCCATAATTTCGACTTTTGGACGATACTCCGCTGGATCGCGTCGTAATTCGCGTCTGAATCGGTCACGTACTCCTCGGGAACGTAGGTCACGGCTGCCAGCTCCAGCTCAAAATTGGCAAGCTTCTCATCCATCGGATTGCGCGCAGCGTTTACCCCGCCTACACCAAGAGACGCGGCCAAGATTAGCCCGCACACAAGGGCTAAAAACAGTTCGACTCGCTTCATCTAAACACTCCCCACACGGCTGACACGGGCGCCCACACCCGCGCCGCCCCGCGGCGACGCGGCATCGGGGTTATCCAATACCGTCCGCGTGATGACGAGCGTAGCCTGGACCTGCGTCGACTCCGGCGACCGGCTCAGATCAAGGCTGTCGATGCGAAGGATTTGGCTGCTGGTCTCAATACGCTGCAGAAAACGCATAAGGTTTTGCACACGCGTCAGAGGAATGCGAAACCGGATCTCATACTCCCGATAGCCTTCGCCCTCTTCCCTTAGCAAGCCTTCCCGCAAGGTCGGAATTCTTACGAGGTCCACCTCGCGGGCAGGCCGTCCGCCCTTAGCAGGAATGACCGTCTTCGCCAAGCGAAAGATCTCCCGCCGCAAATTGTCGTGGATCTCCTCCTTGGTCATTTCAGAAGAATGCTCCTCCACCACTTGCCGGTACGCCTCTTCGACGGCGCTGCGCTGGGCATTTTGTTGTGTAAGATTCATCAATTCCTGCTCGAGCCGGTCGATCTCCCCGTCCAACGACGCGATGCGGTTATAGCCTTGCAGCCCCAACAGAACGCATGCCGACCCGCCAATCACGAGCAGCGTGATTACGATGAGACGCCTCTCCCGAGCGCTCAGATTGGATAACGGATTACTCATCGGGCCCCTTCCTGGGAGAAAGGGATGGTAATCGCGAAGTCCCACACCTGGCGCTGCCGTTCCCTAGCCACTGTCCGGTACTCTTCCTGTGCCTGGGCAAGTTGGGCAAAGGTGTCGGCGCCTTTTCCCCGTATGTCGTCTATCAACGCCTCAAAGGACTGCGTCTGGAGCGCCCGCCCCCGCAGCGATATTTCGCTCTTCCGGTCATAGGTGAACCGTGTGATATTCAGCCCCTCATCCGGGGCCAGGCCCGCAATGCTGCCCAACAGCTCGAGTACAGTCGCCTCGCGCTCCACCTGTCTCTGCAACATCTTCAAATGTTGCCGCTTCGTCTTCACGCTGCGTGCGAGAGGGCGCAGAGCCTCCGCGCGAAGGTCCAATTCCTCAATATAGGCAGTCCGCTGCGATACGGCTTGCCAATACACACCAGAGAGAGCAAGCGCCGCCACCGTAAGCATCGCCGCGACACGAGCAAGGCGCAGACGCGACGAGGCCGCTTCGCGCCGCTTCAATTCGACCTCAGGCAGCAGCCCCGCGTAACGGCTGCCCGGACTCTGTGCGATCAGCGCCGCACCTATCGCAACAGCCGGCGTGCATGACACCTTATGGCCACCCTGCCGCACGATCTTCGCCACCTGCGACGCATCGCTACAGGGCCGGTCGAAAGCATCGCCCAAGGCCGCCGCCAGTTCCGCCGTGTCCACACACTCGGACGAAAGATAGACCGCCTTCGCGCCGTCCCCCTCGCCGGACTCGCGTTGATAGGTAGACAACGAAGCGCGCACTACGGATGCAAGCTCCGTCCTCGCCGCCTCATCCATCTCGGGCCCGGTCCAGGCGTGTTCCGCCGCGATCCCTCTCCCGTAGGCGAACTGCCCGTCTTTCAATACCAATACCTCGATACCCCCCGGGGATAGGTGTACAAAGGCCTCCAGGCCCGTGCTGCCGGCCTCCTTGGCGGCGGCCGTCAAGCAATCCGTGCTCAGGAAAATCTGTGCCGGAAGCAGACCCGCGGCCTTAAGCACGCTAAGATGCTTTTCGATCACATCGCGATGGACGACTACTGCCAACACCTTCGACGACCCGTGCGCGAGCTTTTCCAAGATGCAGTGCCCGGTCACCAGTTCCTCCAGCGGAAAGGGAACAATCTCCTCTGCACTGAGCCGGACCATGCCTTCGAGTTCTTCATCGGACTGCGAGGGAAGCTCGAGAACACGCAACGTCGCCTCATGTCTCGGAAGCACCGTAAAAACGCGATCTCTGGACAAGGCGTTTGCATCCGCAAACTTCGCAAGGGCTTCGGAGAGCGAATCGTCCCCACCCGTCCACTCGCCCCACTGCACCTCGGAGGCAGTCACTTTCAGACCCGGAAGTCCCGGCTTGACCTTCAACAGCGAGATGACCGACGGGCCAAATTGCAGGATGCTTATGCTGGAGCCTTTACGCGCCACTGGCTTGCTCCTTCCACTCCAATATGACTGGCGTTGCCCCCCGCATTTCAACGACGACCGTGCAAAATGCGTTGATTTTCCCCCGGCGGCGCGTGGCGCGCGCCTTGATCGTGAAGAACCATGAGTTTGTCTTGCAATACCGCCGAATCGGCGTCAGTTTTTCCGCGCTAATCTCCAGCCTCCCTCCGATCTCGTCAATCGACGTGAAAGATCGATCGTCCGCCGTGTACAGTTGCCCGTCATTGCCGCTCCGGTATCCGATGATCGCGTCCGCCACCCGGCGCTCAATCCCAGGAAGGCTGCGCAGAACTGCCGCTGACGCTGTATTCACGTTCACGCGCCCCCCGGCCGCATCCCCCCAAACCGACAGCATGTCTCGCAGCCCCGGCTCGCCCCAGCTGCCGTACCACTCCTCATCAGAGAAGTCCTGCAAGGATCGCAACTCCTCAATCGAATAGAACCAATGCGCCTGATACCCCCTCACCTTCGGCGATCGCCGCTCCAGGATCGCTGCTATCGTCTTGAAACGAAGCACGTCGAGTGCTTCGAGATATTCACCCGGGGCATCATTCAACGATATCCGGCGCTCACAATCCTCGATCGTATACTCGCACACGTCCTCCTCGAAGCCACCCTCCGAGGCCTCGGCAAAAAAGGTGGATTCACGGAACAGGTCCACCGGAATCGCCCAGCGCTGATCCAGACCCGTATAGCCCTCCTGGTCGTCGTACTCGTCCAGCAGCGCCTTGTTGCGCAGCTCCAACAACGCGCGCTCGGCCGCCCCGCGGGCCATCTGCTGCGCCTGTTCGCGATCGAGCGCGTACCACGCCATCTGCCGCTCGAGCATCGCACGCCGGGCAAATCCCAGCGACACCACCGTCAGAATCGCGAGGATCCAAAGCACCGACACCAGCACGAACCCGCTCCGGCTGCTATCGCGACGAAAAGCTATCCGTTTGTGCGCACTCATTCGCTCAACGCCCCATCGCCTCGATCAAATATTCGGGTACCCGGCTTGTCGCGCCCCGAAATGCCACCACGTCCGTAAACGTCGATTCAAAATCACTCGACACGTTGCCGGGATCCTGCAACACCAGGCTGATCTCTATGCCCTGCGGCAACCCGGCTTCCACGGCGCTGTCTCCGACGACCTTTGCCCAATTCGGCGGTGTTTCTCGCCCGTGCGGTTCTGCAAGCGCCCATGTGTAGTAAAAGGAAAGGTCCTCCACCCCGGACGCCAACAAGAACTGATACGACCGCCCCAGCTTAATCCCCAGCTGCCCGCCCAAGTCATCCATCGCCTTCGCCACGGGCAGCGGCCCCTCGACGATCGCCTCCTCACGCTCCAGCGTCATCGACTCCCCGCGCTTTCCGGAAACCAAGTGGTAACGCACCTGCATGAGACGCTCCGAGGCTGCACTCTCCACGTTCATCGGCTGCGACACAGTCAAAAATTCAATCCAATCCTCCGAGCCATTCACCAAGTGCAGCGCATTCGGAGGAATCGAGTGCAGCTCCCTTATCAAGATCCCAAACGCCCGCCGCGCATCCTCGTAGGTTTGATAGTTCGACTCGCCGCTGCGCCACGCGCGCACCGCGGTCGAAAATGTCGTGTACACACCCGCCAGCACGATCGTCATCAAGGTACTGGCGACAACCAGCTCGACCAAGGTAAACCCGGCACATCGGCGTCCGCGTCTCACGTTCAACGCCATCATAGGCCGGGCTCCCCTCTAGGCCTTTGCCAAAGCTTGTGGGGACCCAGAAGCGTTTCGTAGGACTCACTGAACTCGCGTCCCGAGCGCGTCCACGAGACGGTCGCGCGGACATACGCCAGGTACTCCTGGTCTTCGGGGTACTCGAATTGCTTTTCTTCCGTGCCCTCCATGCCCTCCGTAGACGACAGAGGCGGTCTCGCAGATAGCGGCACGTCCACGCGCCGGACCTCGTAGTCCCACGAAAACCGCGCATGCTCGCCCTCAAACTGCCCCTGAGCGGCATGCTCAGTGAGTTCGGGCTGTATCTCGATATCGGCGACCACCTGATCGAGCAAAAACCGCACACGCGTGTAATCCTGCGCCTGGCCGCGCGTTCGGATGGCCTCCTGGATCGTCCGATGGACCGTCGTCGCCCCGACACTCAAAAGAACAAGCGCCACCGCCGTTTCGAGCAGGATATATCCGCTGATCGTTCTACGTCGCCCATTCATGACTGCGGCACCTCGAAGGACACCGTCGTCCCCGTCGTTTCGAAGTGATACTGCCGCCGGGAGTCATCGGAAAACGCTACCGCGACGCTCGCGATGTCGCAAGCCCCGCTCGGATAGAAGGAAAAATAATACGTTCCCTTCTCCTCTCCCTGACGCGCTTTCGGCCGCTTCATTTCCATAATGGATGGCAGCTCGATAACCTCGCCCGAGCGCCCCGCCAGCGCCTCAAAGCTCACCTCCCCTTCCTCCGAGAAAACCGCATGCGCGATCCAATACTGGTTCTCGTCCGGCGCGAGGTATACCCGGTACTCGACGGCCTCCGTCACCGCGCCCGATTGTGCACTCTTCATCGCCGCGAACAAGTCGCGCATCGAATGCTCCGCGCGCACCCCTCTGAAGCTGCCCCTGAATATTGGGGAGACCGTCAGGCTCATGATCGCCAGGAGCGTCATCACCACCACCAGCTCCATCAACGTAAACCCGAAGGCCTCACCCGGACCCGCACCGGGACTCCGCGCTACAATCTCTCGCCTCGTGAACGCCATGGCCCGCCCTCTACTCCTCTTCCTCGGGGCGAACCCACGGCTTCACGTCGTCTTCCGTGTCTCGAGCGCCGTCGGGGCCCATCGAGAAGAGGTCATACGAATCGCGGTAGTGCGCGCCCGGCTTCAGATAAACATAAGGGTTGCCCCACGGATCCAGATTCAAGTCGCGCATAATCGAACCCTTACCCGTCAGGAGGTCTGAAAGCTGATCGGGATACTGGTCGTTGTTATTGAGCGCATACGTCTCGATTGCAGTCCCATAACTCTTGATGTCTCCCAGCGCGGCCCGGATCTTCGCATCCGTCGCCGTACCGCGAAACGACAGCGTCACCATTCCCGCCAATATGGCGATGATCACCGTCACCAAAATCAATTCAATCAATGTAAAGCCGCCATTGCCTCGCCGCGCTCGAAGCGTCCCTTTCATGATTCCACCTTTCTCCATCGCTTAACGCACCTGCGAACTCAACGTCAGCATCGGCAGCAGCATCGCGATCACCAAGAATCCGACCACGATGCCCATCACCACGATGATCACCGGCTCTATCAGCGACGTAAGCGTCTTTACCGCCCGGTCCACCTCCACGTCGTACGCATCCGCCAAGCGCTTCGTGACTTCTCCCAGCTTCCCGCTCTCTTCGCCGACCTCAAAAATATTCACAACCAGCGGCGGAAAGTGCTCTGCATCCCGCAGCCCCTCACTGATACTCCCGCCCTCGGACACGCGCTTGTGCACGTCCTCAACCTCCCGTTTGATCGCCGTGTTCGTCAATGTATCGGCCGTAATCTTCAAGGCGGTCAACACCGGAACACCGTTATCGAAGAGCGTGCCCAGCGTCCGCGCGAACTTCGCCATCTCGTAGCGCTGCACCAGGTCCCCGACGAAGGGGATCCGCAGCCACAGCGTGTCCAACTGCCGGCGGCCCGCCGCCGTTTTACGATACGACTGGAACGCCGCCCCGGCCGCGATCAGCCCCAGCACCACCGCCCACCAAAACTTCCCCATAAACTCGCTAATGGTAATCACGAAGACTGTGACCGCCGGTAGCGAGGCATCAAAATCGGCGAATATCTCCACGAAACTGGGGAACACAAAGGAAATGAGAATGAATACGGCCGTCGAGCTGACGACCGTGAGAAAGGCGGGATACACCATCGCCGAGAAGGCCTTGCCGCGCAGTTCCTCGTCCTGCTCTCCGAAATTCACGATGCGCCACAGGACCTCGTCCAGCATCCCGCCCGCTTCACCTGCCCGCGTCAGGTTCACATACATAGAAGGAAAGATGCTTGGATGCAAATCGAGCGCGTCAGCGAAGCTGCTCCCGAGCTGCACCGAACGGTGCAAGTCGTCCATCAGCGCGCGCAGCTTCGGGTTGGCCGCCTGCTCGCGAAGCGTCGCCAGCGCACGCAGGATTGGCATGCCCGACTCCAAGAGATTGGCCAACTGCCGGAAAAAGTAATTCCGGTCCTTCAGCCGGATGCGCGACAGCGACTCCTTAATCGAATTACGACGCCCGGAATCGGAGTACTCCTCGACGGAGATCGGAAAGAAACCCTTGTCCCGCAACCGCGAGACCACGGCCCGCTGGCTCTCCGCCTCCATGACACCCGTCGTGACCCCCTCCGCCTCCCGCTTTACTTTGTACTGAAACTTCGGCATGGTCCGGGTCACTCAAACACCACGTCCGTGTCCGCCGTCACGCGCAGAACCTCTTCCACCGTCGTGAGTCCGCTGAGCACCCGCACACGGCCGGCGTCACGCAATGTCGCCATGCCCAGCTCACAGCCCTTTCGCTTGATTTCACCCGAGCTCGCCCCACGCATCGCAAGCTCCTTGATCGGCTGCGTAAACGGCAATATCTCGCAGATCGCCAAGCGCCCCTTGTAGCCCGTCTGGCGGCAGACGTCGCAGCCCTTACCCTGCCTAAAAATCACCTCCTTCGCCTCCGCCGCGCCGATTCCGAGTTCCTTCAGGGCCTCCGGTGACGGCGAGAACGGTTCCGCGCAGTTCTCGCACACCTTTCGAATAAGCCGCTGTGCGATAGAAGCGATCATCGTGCTCGCGATCAGAAACGGCTCCACACCCATGTCGATAAGGCGCGTCACCGTGCCCGCTGCATCGTTCGTATGCAACGTACTGAACACCAAATGACCCGTCAGGCTCGCGCGAATTGACATCTCGGCCGTCTCGTAGTCGCGAATCTCCCCGACCATCATGATGTCGGGGTCGTGCCGAAGCATCGATCGCAAGCCCATCGCAAAATCGAAACCGATCTTCGGCAGCACCTGCATCTGCGTGATTCCATGAAGCTGATACTCGATCGGGTCCTCGATCGTGAGCGTCTTTCGATCCAAAAGGTTCAACTTGCTGAGCGAGGCGTAGAGTGTCGTCGTTTTGCCGCTCCCCGTCGGACCCGTCAGAAGAATGATCCCGTGCGGCTTAGCGAGAAAGCGGTTCATCTGCACGAGGTCGTCGGGCAAAAAACCCAGGTCTTCCAGGGACATGAACACGGACGAACGCGTCAAAATACGGATGTTCAGGGTCTCGCCATACGGCGTCGGTAAAACGGACACCCGGAGGTCGTACTTTCCATCCGCCAACGACGCCTGGATCTTACCGTCTTGCGGCAGCCGCTTCTCCGCGATGTTCAAGTTCGCCATGACTTTCACGCGCGATACGATCGCCGACCGAAACCCGCGAATAGACGGCGGCGTCGGCACCGCATGGAGCACTCCGTCGATGCGGTAGCGGACGCGCAATTCATCTTCGAAGGGCTCGATGTGCACGTCCGTCGCCCCCGTCTGGATCGCCTCGAGCAACACCTCGTTCACAAACTTGATGATAGACGCGTCGATTGTTTCATCGCCAAGGTCCTCCGCCACCGGCGCCATATCGAGCGCGGTCTCACCCGCCGTGCCCGCCGAATCGCTTACAATCCGTTCCACAGTGTCCGCCCCAAGACCATACAACTGCTTCGTCCGCCGCGTGATTTCGCCCGGCGTCGCCACAACCGCAACGACCCGCCGCTTGAGCACCAGACGGATGTCGTCTATCAAATGCGTGTTCAGCGGGTCACTGATGGCGATGAGCAAGGCGTCGTCCTGCAGCTCCAGCGGCACGAACTTATAGTGCGTCGCGAAGCGCGCCGGGATCTCCTCGACAAGCTGCGGCTCCACGGCCATCTCAGAAGGGCGCACGAAGCGCATCTCGCAAAAATCCGCGAGCGAACGGTACAACTCCTCCGACGTCGCGAAGCCCGATTGCTCGATCAGTTCGAGCAGCGGCACGCCGTTTTTGTCCGCCTCCGCCCTTACGTGGGGGAGCTTGTTCTCCGGGACGATCCGGTTGCGGACCAAATGCTCTTCTAAAGCCGAAATGGCCATGGCTGGAAGGCTTCCTCTATCGACGTAAGATCCTTAATTTCCAATATGTTAGCACCTATGTGCATGAGGCTCAATGCGAGACAGGAAAGTCTTTGGAAAAAGGCCGAATACACTCTTATTACCACCTATCGTTCAGGCGTTCAAGCGAGTCCTGCGCCAGCTCTGCCAGCACCGTGAATTCACTCTCCGCCACCTCTTCGTACAATGCGCGCGCCCTCTCAGCGTCATTCAGCTCCTGAGAAACCAGATGCCCAATTTCCACTTTCAACTGCGCCCGCGCCACGGGATCCGTACAACGCGCCAACGCCGACTCCATCGCCGCGACACGCCAATGCTCTCCCGCGCCTGTCCCGTCCAACTTCGCGCTCAGGCGCGCCATCTCATCCGCTGCCAGCGAGGCGACATAGGTCGCGGGATAGCGCGCGAGCAGACGCTCAAGACCGTCCAACGACTCGCCCCGGCGCGCGGTATCCAAGGCATGAAGAGACGCGTAGCTGTCGTCTCGCCCACGGGCCTCATCAAGCAGATTCAAATGCAGAAGATTTTCTGGTTTCGACTGAAACACAGAGCGATAGCGCACTCGCAGAGCGTCATAGTCCGCGAAGGCCTCGGGATACCAACGCAACTCTGAATACGCCAGGTCAGCCATCACCTGGCGCGCCTCCCCGGCATAGGCGTCGTCCCCTTCATTTTCGAGAGCGTGAGCGAGCGTTACGTAGGCCTTCGGATAGTCGCGCTCAAGCATCAGCGCGCGTCCTTGGAGCAGCGCGGTCTCAACCGGCGACGCGGCTTCCTCGGAAGCGGCCGGAGCTTCCGCCACGCCCGGTGCATGCGCGACAGGGGACCGCATCGCGACCATATACACCACACCGCTCAGTACGAGCGCGAAGGCGGCGAACGACACCACGAGATGTGCCCTCCGTATAGTTAACGGGGCAGTCTCGGTGCCTATACCCGCCCACACCGCAGCGACAAGGTCACGATCAAGTTCCACCTCCTCGCGAGCTATCCCATCGACCAGAACGCCGAGGGCTTCCGCCTCCGCGCGAAGCTCCTTCGATTGCTCCAGCGCGCGATCAAGCGCCTCCCGATCTTGCGGATCCAGCTCCTCGTAGACGGCCTGCGCCATCAGTCCCCGAATACGGCTGCGTCCAAACATAATTTTCAGACTCCTATCAGACCTTAGTTAATATCCTTCAACTCCTCGCGCAGCTTCCTCAGCGCGCGAAAGAGATGCACCTTCACACTCCCCACCGAACAACCGAGCACAGGCGCGATCTCCTTCAGCTTCATGCCCTCGTAATGTCGAAGTACAAACACCGTTCGTTGTGAGGGCGACAATTTTTCAAGCGCACTTCGAATACCTTCTTCAATTTCAACGCCGCCGGCGATCCGGTCCGTCTCCCCCACTGCCGGCGCCGCTCGCTCAATACCCGTTTCCGAACGCACCGCGCCGCCCGCGGCCCTCATCCCATAGCGCTTGCTTCGCCTTAGGTGGTCAATCGCCTGGTTCGTCGTCAGACGCAACAACCAGGCCTGAAAATTTCCCGTCGGCTTCCACGATCCAATCTTTCGATACGCCTTAATGAAGGCCTCTTGCGCAACGTCCAACGCGTCCTCCCGGTTCAAAGTCATGCGGAACGCCACGGCAAACACCAAGCCCTGATGCCGGCGAACGAGTTCGTCGAGCGCTCGTTCCTCCCCTTCCTGCAGCGCACGGGCGAGCGATTCATCGCTCGCCTCGCGTATGTTTTCCGGCAGTTCCGCGCCCACCTAATAAACGCTCCTTTCCGGCGAATGGTTTACACCTGAAGCCTTTGCCAGGATACGTCGCAAGTAATTAACACAAAACCGCTTACAGCCATGACATGCGCACGCGGCATCCTGGAGCGTCCCTGCGGCACCCCACCGGCAGTCACGCGAGAAACAGATAGTCGCACGTTTCGGCATAGCCACGTGCATCGAACCATCCCCGTATGTCCTCGCGTGCCCCCGGCGCCCCCACGGCCACCACTGTAAACCCCTCGCCGGGCCGGGGCAACTCCTCCGCAGCGATGACCGGCACACCGTGAATGACCTTGCCAATCTTGCGCGGATTTACATCCACGACCGCCTCGGGACGAAACTCCTCCCATTCCGCGAGCCAATTTTTCCCCACCTCGCCTGCCCCCCATTGAAAAAAAGTCGCCTCCTCCTTGAGAAACGTCCTACGCAAGTAATACCGCTTGAGCGCCCGAAACTTACTAAGGCTGTACCGTTCATCGCGAAGCGACAGACGCCCCGCGCCGTTTCTCCAGTCCAGCAGCGGCCGGGCCACCTTGCCCATTCGAAGGCCTGCGCAATAACATCGCATGAGCAGATCGT
>JASJYE010000336.1 GCA_030123645.1 Candidatus Hydrogenedentota bacterium
TCGAGACGCCGACCGCGCCGCCGCCGATAACCACCACCCGCGCCTGGCTTCTCATCGACGCTCTCCCCAAAGGCAACTCCCCATTCGCCTATATACGCATAGCGCGGGGATTACGAGAGGTGAATGTGGGCCTTCAATGTATTTACAGTGGTTTCCGTAAGAGGCATAAATCACCTATGAGCGATCAAGTAATGTCTCAACAAGATTGTCGATCTTCTGAGATAACTTCACTTCTTCTAAGGCGCTACGCACAAGACGGCGCGCTCGCTGGAACTTCACCCCTTCGGGCAATTCGACCTTGGCAGCAAGTTCCTCGGCCTCTAACGCTGTCTCGGCGAGGTCACAATGCAGCTTGTCCTTGACATCAAATAGTGGAATCGGAAGGTTAAACATCACTTTGTCGAAATGACGCGCACCCCATTGACCACGTGCTTGGAAGCGCTCGGCGCGCACCCTCGCCGTCTCGCTGTTGAGGATGGCAATAAGATAGCGCCCCTCTTCATCATTCAAAGGCACCATCCAGTAGAGCATGTGGTCAATGACGGTGTGCTGGTCTCGTACCAGACAGGCGGCAGGCCGCGTACCAGCCTTCGCATAGACAACACGCAAAGAAGCAATAGGAAATTGGGAGGATAGCTTGCCGTAGTAGTTAAATTGATCAACCAGGCTCATGCTGGCCTTTTTATTGTTATCCCATAATTCCTCGGCGTTGCGCATCCAATCATGGAGTCCATCAAATCCGGCCTTTGCAGCCGCTGCTGCGTCGAGAACGTTGCCTCTCTCGTTGACGGGAATCACCCCTTCGAACGGACGGAACACGCGATAGGGGACAATGCTTTCACCAAGCAATACGGAGCGTAGAAAGTCCACCTCAACGCGGTTTTCGACATCAGGAAGGTCCTTCCACGGTCGTTTTTCCAGATTGTTGCGCCGGCTCACCACGAACGGCGCGCTCGGGTCAGCGCCAAGTCGGCCCATGGCTTGGCGCTCGACAAGGCACAGCATGCGGGGCACAAGGGTTGCACCTTGCCGAAATGACTTGCGATATTCCGAACCCGCCTCGAACTCTCCAACTGATAGTGCCGGGGCGCCCTCGGTCACGAGTAGGTGGCCGTCGGCGATTTCCTCCGGCGCATCCCGGTAAGGGAGTGCGCCGGAATAGGTGCGCACCTTGTCCGGCAGCGGTCGCGCGGAGGCACGCCGACGCCCGAATACAACGCAGGACGGTACCGGAAACAACGGTTGAACGGTGTCATCCATTGTCCAGACCTCGTCCCAAGCAATCTTTACAGAGTCGAAGGAACCACTGCGCAGCCGATCAAACTGGCCTCGTGTCAGTGTAGCCATGGGCAGGACGAAAGCTAGCTGCCCGCCGGAACGCAAATAAAGATGTGCCGCGCGTACCGTGAACAGTGCGCAAAGATCATTCTGCGTGGCAAATTTACCACCGACATAAACCAACTCGCCCTTCGCTAGTTCCCTGAATCGCTTTTGGAGATCGAGATTCATATGGCGGAAAGCTAGCCATGGTGGATTCCCTACGACCACGTGAGCCCAGCCCCCATTTGCAGAGAAGGCAAGTGGGCGAGACAAATTGCGGGCCACATAGGCCCATACAGTATCGCGGCCTTCACGTCGTAGCCGGTCGAAGGTGATATATGTTTTGCCTAAGTCCTCAATGGCGAGTTCCTGCTCGCGTGTCACGTCGGCTCGGTAGTGCTGCTCGGTGATGCGGCGGAGCGCTGTCTCAATCTGCTCGCGCGTCATATCCGACTGTGAGCCAGTACGCATCCGATCAATGGCCTGATCGAACAAGACGGGATCACGGCAGAACGTCTCTGGAAAGTCGAGTTGTTCGTGGCCGTTGGCATCCTTCTCGCCGCTCCGGCCCTCGCCCGCTGGTGGTGGCGGCACGCGGATCGTCAGTTCCTTCCCCGCCAACATTTGGGTGATCGCAAGCTGCATGGTATCGCCGAGATAGACCGGGATCGAGAGCGGCCCTGCTCGTGAGGCGAGCGCGGGCGCCAGGGCCAGAAGATAGGTCACACGGGCGATGATGACGGCAACAGGGTGGATATCGATACCTACCACATGCGCGCAGACCTCGGATGCCCGCATACTCGGATCCATGTTCGCTTCCTGAGCTTCCAAGAGGAAATTTCGGATCGCATGGAACAGGAATGTGCCTGATCCGCAGGCAGGATCGAGTACTTTTTGTTCAATTGGGCGATCAACCGCACGCCGGACTACTTTCGCAGCAAGCCAGTCCGGCGTGTAGTATTCTCCAAGGCCGTGCCGCTGATCTCGGTCGATCAGAGACTCGTATAGTACCTTAAGTACGTCGCTCTCGACCTCGGCGAGACGAAACCGGCGCACGTGAGCCATGATTCGGCGCACAAGGTCCTCGCCTTCTGCATTGGCGACTACCCAGTCGAAGAAATCGCTCTCGACCGCGCCATTAACCCCCGCAGAGGTGAATGCTTCGCCCGACAGCAAACTCTTTGGATCGTCCTCGCGTAAACCCATTACCGCGAGCGCGATGCACTTTGCCACAATCACGAGGTAGGTGTGTTGAAACCACAGTGAGTCGCTCTGCACCTCACGTCCGTAGACATGCTTTAGCAACTCTGCCCAGAGATCGCGCTTCAACGAGGCGTCAGGATGGTTTTTCACACCCTCCCACAACGCGCGTAGCCGGCAGTTTACTAGATGGAAGACAACCGAATCGTGGCCAAGCTCGGCGCGTATTGTCAGAGGATCGGGCGGCAGCGAAGATTTGAGGGCCAGCGCACCATCGAGCCAAGCCAAGAATTCACCCGAACGAGCTGGGTCGAGCACGGTTCGTTTAACAACGACTAGTTTGTCTCCGTCCAGTTCGAACACCGCCCACTTTAGGCCATCGGATGCGATGCCGACGAAATGCTCGCCCTCCTCGCGCTCGCGGTCAGCAAGGTAGTCGGGCATTTTACGTTCGACGTCTTGCCACTCGCGATCAAGGTTCCGCTTCGCCTCAAACACCGTTCTGCCAATCAAGGCATCGAGCCGCCCACGTACTTCGGGCACGCGGCGCTCGAACTCGAGTGCGCCAAGTTCAACCTCAAATTCCTCGATCAGCAATTGCCGGAAGTCTGCTTTAACCTCGTCATGACCCGGTCTGCTTGCGAGGTGGCGAAGCAGTTTGGTCGTCGCATGAGATTCGGTCATTTGATACCGGCCAACCATCGAAGAGTGTGATGCAGCGTATAACTCATTTTATGTCTCTTTCCACACTCATGCATCTCCGAACCGCCCGTACTGCCTGAGCCCCTCTTGCAGCCGGTCGTGGGGCGCGGGCCTTGCCCGACGGGGTTGGCGGATTGCGGGTCAGTCATTGAGCGGCCGGGTAACCCCGGCCAGCCAGGCCGCGGTCTCGGCCTCCAACAAGGGGGTGAGTGAGTCGCGCACGGCGGCGTGGTAATCATCGAGCCAGGCAATCTCATCGGCCGTCATCTGGCTTGCGTCGATCAGCCTGCGGTCGATGGGCGCGCGGGTCAGGGTCTCGAAGGCCAGCA
>JASJYE010000041.1 GCA_030123645.1 Candidatus Hydrogenedentota bacterium
ATCACGGACCCGTCTTCATTCGCCTTTCGCCTGGTAACGATCGGCACGGCGGCTAGTTGGAGGGAAGGGTACTCCGAGCGGCGGGCCCAAGTCACCCCAGCAGTTGCTAAACGGCTGCGCGCATTAGCTTGTGAATCCTGTCAATCTTGTCAAAATATAGCTTTTGATACAGGCCTTAGGCCGTGGTGAGAACTTTTCTCTGGCGGACCCCCTTAGGCTTCGCGGCTGAGCGCGGCCTGAAGTGGAAGCGAGCGCAGGCGGCGGCCGGTGGCGCGGAAGAGGGCGTTGCCGATGGCGGGCGCGACGGCGATGATGGGCGATTCACCTGCGCCGGCGGAGGGCAGGTCGGGCCGATCGAGAAGGTGAATGTCTAATTCCGGAACGTCTTTGAAGCGCGGGACTTCGTATTCTTTGAGCGTTGCGTTCAAAATCTTGCCGTCTTTGAATTGCATGGCTTCGCTTAACGCGCCGCCCAGCCCCATGACGATGCATCCCTCGACCTGCGAACGCAGGTTCGCCGGGTTCTGGATCGCGCCGCACTCGAAGGCTTGTGTAAGGCGCCGGACCTCAATCCTGCTTCTCGGGCCGACTGCGACTTCAACGCAGGCTGCGACATAGCCGCCTTTGTCCGTGCCGACCGCCAGCCCGACTCCTACATTCTTCTCGGTCTTGCGAATCGCGTCCTTCCAGCCGAAAGCCGATGCCGCCGCCTCGAGCACGGCCCGCAAGCGCGGGTGCTCGAGATGGTTAAGGCGGAACGCGAGCGGATCCGCCCCCGCCTCGCCGGCGAGTTCGTCCATAAACGATTCGCGCGCGAAGGTGTTCGCCGTGGCAGCGAGACAGCGGTAGGAGCCCCCGCGCAGGGGCGAGTCGCTGTACTGGAAGGTCGTACGCGCGTTCGGGATTGCATACGGCGACTCCAGCGCCGAGGCGCCCGAGTTCATGTTGGTGAAGTCCCACGCGACCAACGAACCCTTCCCGTCGAGGCCCGCCGCAACATCGATGACACCCGCCGGCCGGAAATAGGCCCAGGTGAACTCCTCCTCGCGCGTCCAGTGCACCGCGACCGGCCTTTCGGCGGCACGTGCCAGCCGCGCGGCCTCGACCGCGGCCTCGCCGGTATGTTTCCCGCCGAAACCGCCGCCCGTATCCGGAATGATGACGCGGACTTTGTCGCTCGGCACGCCGAAGGCCTGCGAAAGTTCCCCGCGCACGCCGCTCGGCCGTTGCGACCCCGTCCAAACCGTCAGTTTTCCGTCCTTCCACTCCGCCATCGCCGCGCGCGGTTCCATCGGCACGTGTTGGATGTACGCCACATCATACGAAGCGCGCAGCGTCGTGTGCGCGTCCTTGAGCGCCCCGTCCACGTCCCCCTTTGAACGGGCGCGCGGCCTTCTCGTGCCGCCCTCACCGGTATGCGCGTGTTCTCTCAGGTATTCGGACAAGTCCTCGCTCGAAGGTTGCGTCGTTGTCTCCCATTGCGCCGTCTTCGAGATCGCTTCAATCGCTTGGGCCGCTTGGTACGACGTCGGCGCGGCGCATGCGACAAACTGGCCGTCGCGCACCGCCACGACGCCTTTCATCTCCTGGGCCGGCGCGAGATCGACGTTGAGCAAGGTCGCGCCGTAGGAGGGCGGGCGGAGGACTTTGCCATACAACATGCCCGGCCGCGTAATGTCGGATGGATACTTCTGCGTCCCCGTGACAATCGCGCGATTGGTCGGTTTCGCGACGGGCGTCCCGAGCACTTTCCATTCGTCGACCGCCGTCAGCTCGATGTCCCCGCTCATTTCCTCTTTGTACGCTTCCGTCAACTTGTCAGAAGCCGCCAGCTCCGCATAGGCAATCCGCCGCCTCGAGGCCGCATGTCCGATGGCCCCGCCGCCGGCCTTCACCGCGGAGCGGTCGACGCCCCAAGAGCGGCTTGCGGCTTCGGCGAGCAGTTCGCGCGCCGCCGCGGCGGTCTTGCGCACTGCGGGGACGGTTCGCGGCGTCGTCAGGCTTCCAAAGGTCCCGCCGTCATTCGGGCAGAGGTCCGTGTCGGCCATGATCAGCCGCACGCGCTCGACGGGTACGCGCAGTTCTTCCGCCACGGCTTGCGTGATTTGCGTGCGCGATCCCTGGCCGACCTCCACCTTGCTCGTCAGTACCGTGACAATCCCGTCCTCGCCGAGATGCAGTCGCGCGACGATGGTCTTCGGTGCGGAGCCGCGTCGCGAACCGCGCTGGGCGAAGGAAACGCCTCCCGATGCGGTCACCACGAGTCCCGCGCCCAGAATCTGCACAAAGGCGCGCCGGCTCAGGTCGAAGTGAAAGCGAGGTTTCTCATCGAGCTCATAGCGCTCGGGTTCAAAAGGTTTGTCGCTGGGGATTGGAAGATTCATCACGCGCCCGCCCCCGTAGTTTGCCGCGCCGCGCGGCGAACAGCGTTGAGAATACTGGGGTAGCCGCAGCAGCGGCAGAGATTGCCGTTCATCCACTCGACGATCTGCGCGTCGGTCGGGCTGGGGTTCTGCTCGAGCAGCGACACGGCCGTCAGGATCATGCCCGTCGCGCAGAAGCCGCACTGCATCGCGCCCTCAGCGATAAACGCTTCCTGAACGGGATGGAGCGCGTCGCCCTCGGCCAGACCCTCGATGGTCACGATACGCGTGCCGTCCGCCTTAGTGATCGGCGTATCGCATGCGGTGACAGGGCGGCCGTCCATCAGCACCGTGCACGCGCGGCATTCTCCCTCGCCACAGCCGTACTTCGCGCCGGTGAGTTGCAGATCCTCGCGGATGACATCGAGGAGCGGGCGATCGGGCTCCGTCTCGACGGTCTTCGGCTCGCCGTTGACCACAAGTTTCACCGTGATGATCATTGCCCGTCTCCCTTCGCAAGATTCTCTTAGAATCGCCAAGACGCCAAGGGCGCTAAGAGAATAACACTACCAAATGGGAACAAAACTTCTGAGTTTTTTTGACAGGATTTACATGATGAACAAGATTGTAATGCGTTTTCATCTATGTCCCACTAGAAAGAGGTCATTTGGCGCTTTTGGCGTCTTGGTGGTTCAAAAATCGTGTCAATCCTGTAAATCCGGTCAAGAAAACGAATACGCCCACGACAAGATCCATCCTACGCCCGAACCCGACGCGCATCAAGCGGACCTCCCTGTCGGTATGGATGCCACGGGGGCCATAGCCGAAGTCCTTTGGGAGTGTCTTCAAAGCCATCGCTAAACACCCCCAAACTGCGCTTGGCGGTGGCACCCATCGGTAGGTGGACGGCGGGGCAGCAGTTTTAGGGTGGGGTTTGCCCCACCACTCGAAGCCCAGGGAGTGTCCCCTTATTCTACGCGCTATTTCCCTATAAGACTTCCCCCAACGTCATTCCCGCGAAGGCGGGAATCTGCAGGAGCCGCGATCGCCACGCGAATCGATGGGGCAAGCCCCACCCTACTCTAGGCAATTGCCTCTGCGAAGCTCCGCGACCTCTGCGGTAAAAAAGTTTTAGTATTCTAGACCGGATACCGCCATGGCGTATCGGGTTGCTCCGCATCCTCGTCCAAGGTCCAATTCGGGATGGCCAAATCGTCTGAGACGTCGTTAAAGACCATGCGGACGCGGCTGCCGATGCCGACGCGCTCGACTTCCTCGGGCGGGGCAAGCTTTCCCTCGGGCGTGACGAGATTCCCGATGACTCGAATCGACTCGTGCTCGGTCGGTTTACCCTTTTGCGTGTCAAGATCGACCAGCAGAACGAGATAGGGGAGGTGCTCCTTGAATGCTGGCTGAATGGCGTGATGAATTTCGCTGTAGGAGTGCACCGTGCCTTTCCCTTCGATCGCGACCCAGCTCGCTTCAGGATTCGCGCACCAGGGGCAGGCCGTCGTGGGCGGATAGCGCAAGAGTTTACACTCCGTGCATTCCTGAAGCCGGAATTCATGCTCCGCACAGAAGCGGAAATACGACAGGTTCCCGCTGTCAAAATCCTCAATCCGAAGCGGCATGCCCAGGTATTCGCCTTCAACTGCCATTGTTTCTCCCAAAAAAAACTTCTTCGGCCCTGTGCACTAACCTCGCCGCATCACCATCCCCGAGCCGTGAGCCGGCGTCCCCCACCCGAGGTTCGCCGTCACCTCGACATCCTTCACTTGCCGGCACCCGCCCTCGCGGTAATCGTAGGTGTGCTGCCGCTGCCCATCCGGGCCGATGGGACACGAGTCGTCGACGTCGTTCCGCAGTTGACGTACATTTTCAATGACCATGCTGAGGCCGTGCGTGTAGCCCTCGCAGAGGTGGCTGCCGCTCGTGTTGTTCGGGCGCTTGCCGCCCAGCCGCATCGTCCCGTCGCTCACGTACTCGCCGCCCTGCCCTTTCTCGCAAAAGCCGTAGTCCTCCAGCTGCAACAGGGTCGTAAACGTGAACGCGTCGTACGCACCCGTCACGTCGATCTCCTCCGGTCCGACCCCCGCGTTCGGCCAAAGGATGTCCTTGGCGTAGTGTGCGTACACGGTCGAGATGGGGCCGTGCTGGTAGTGCATGTCGATGCGGGGTTTGCAGCAGCGGCCCACCACGGAACGAATGACCGCGGGCGTGTGGCGGCAGTCCTTCGCGCGGTCGCGGCTCGTCACGACAATCGCCGTGGCGTTGTCCGTCTCGACGCAGCAATCCAGCAGGTGCAGCGGCTTCACGATCATCCGGCTATTCAGCACGTCGTCCACGGTCACGCGATTCTTGTACAGCGCCTTCGGGTTGTTTGACGCATGCTCGCTGTGGATGACCTTGACCATCGCGGCCTGTTCCGGCGTCGTCCCGTAGTCGTGCATGTGCCGCATGAACACAAGGCTGAACGACTGTCCCGGACTTTGCCACCCGTAGGCGCGTTCGTGCAGGCCGTCGCCGACTATCGGGGCCACGGCGCGGCTGCCCGTGCCGCCGACGCGGTATTGCGTGTAACCGTTCATGGAGCGGAAGACGACGACCGTCCTGCACATGCCCGCCTCGATCACGCCGATCGCAATACCGACAAGCGCCTCCGTGCTCCCGCCGCCGCCCATCACGTCCATGTGGAAATTCAGCTGGATGCCCAGGTCAGCCGCGATATGGGCCGAACCCGTCGAGTCGGCCATCGAATACGAAAGCATCCCGTCGACGTCCTGCGGCGTCAGGCCCGCGTCCTCGATGGCATTGCGGACGGCCCACGTGCCGAGCGCGCGCGTAGTGAGGCCCGAGCCGCGCGTGTAGGAGCTCTCGCCTACGCCGACGATGGCGTATTTGTCCCGCAAGTGCTTGGGAGTCGTCGCGTCGATGTCGCCACTGCTCATGTGTTGGAATTATCCTACTTGAAACGCTAAGGGGCAGATTGCGAGTGCACATATTAACAATCGGCGCCGGGCGAGTCGACTTTGTTCGCGTCATACGCGGCAGCCTTATTGCCATGGGAGACCACTCGCGCTTGAGGATAGGCATCGCAGACTGAGCCGCTCGACGGCCTCTTTTTGAACGTCCCGTCAAGCACTGAGGAAAGCGCAAAGTCAGGGTGGCCCGGGCGTCTCGCCCGCGCTGCTTAGCGCAAACCAAGAAAGGCGTGCAAGATGCCCCCCACCATAGCTCGTTCCCACGGTCTTCCGTGGGAATGCATACTCTCCTACCATTCAGTGGCAACGTCGAGCAGTCCCTCGCGCCCAGCATAATTCCGGGCACTCGAATAGCGCCAATGCTCCGGCTCGTCCACGTACCCACGGCTTACCGGGTTGTCGTGTATGTACGCGATCTTCTGCTGCATCATCTCATCGCTCTGAATCCATTCCGGATGGACCCCTTCGGCAGGTGGTCTTCTATCAGTCGCCGGTCGTCCGTCATTCCGAACCTGCCTTTGACTGCTCAAGACCACTAATCACATTGAGACCTGGAATCGCCCTGCCGACGAAATCGCTATCATGGGTCAGCAAGGGAAGTTCGCGATGGACGGCGGTGGCTGCGATCCAGCAGTCGCCCGCAGTGAACCGCCTGCCTTCTCTGCGGCTGGCTGACATAACGACGGCCCACCCTTTCGCGAGTTCATAATCATACGGAATGACGAGGAAGCGCCGAATGAAAGCATCGAGCTCCTGACGTTTGGGTTCAGCCCAATTGTTGTTTTCGGCCCACTCGTGGAGTTCTGCAACGCTCTGAAAGCTCATCGCGAGATTCTTGCCCTTCATGTGGGGCTCGTAGAAGGAACGTTCCCGCGAATTCTTCTTCCTCGGATGTAACAGGCTGACTACCGTCGTATCGAGGAGAACCACGTCTGCCATTAGACGTCCTCCTCGGCTCGAGTCAATCTGCGTTGTTCCCTTCGCTCGGTCAACAAATGACTGAGAAACTGATCCGGATCGCTGTCCGCTGGCCAAAGTGCGGCGATTTCATCAAGATCATCCGCAGGCGAGACGCCTTGTTGTTCGATAAGTTCGTCGAGCGAAGTGGGTACCCAGAAAGGCACGGCCCGGGCATCACCCACGGTGAGATTTTCATCCGTAACAAGAATCGATTCTACTTCCAGTATCGGCGCCCGACGCTCCTCCGTAATAGCCCGCCCGGTGAGCTTCACGGTTTTGAGCCAGGCTTCTGACAGCAGTTCCGCGTGGTCGGGTTGGAAGTGGCAGATCCATTTGGTTCCATCGGGCTCCCAAAGGTTTCCCACCAATCCCTGGTGTCCGTTCAACATGTCCAGCCGGCCAACTTTCGAGGTCCTACCGGTATCAACTGGCTGCCCAAGAAGCGATTGGAGACGCTCCCGGACGTTCGAGTCATACAGTGCTTCTTCCGTTTGCCTGCCGTTCTCAGAGCGAAAGGATATGGATTCTATGCCGTGCTCGAGGGCAATCCCTATGCCGTTGCAGGTCTGCAAGACTCCCGGATCGAAACCGGTCGGCGGCCGCGTAGGTGGTTCCGCTTCTCTTGAGATTGTCCCTATCCCATCGATGAACGCTTCGAGGCTTCGCTCGCCTATGTACCCGAACATCTCAAGTTGTTTTGGCGGCTCGGCGAGTTCCAGAACAGCAATGGCGCTTCCAGGGTGCCAACCCACCAAGAACAGCTGACAAAGCTCTTCGATGTCCTTTTTCTTGCGGCCGCGCCCTTCAGAAGGATCGCCGTAGAGTACCTGGCCTATGCGCTTCAGGGCCTGCTGTGTTCTGCGAACTATCTCAACGAAATCTGACACTGCAAGGCGCGGTTCACCGACGTTGGGCCCTTTCATCCGAATTGACAACCTGGGTAGGCTGCCGCTCCTGGAAGGCCGCATGTCATCATCAGTGCTCATGAGTTACTCTCCTTATGAAGTTGCGTGGCCCCATAGCTCCTTCCCACCGTCCTCCGTGGGAACGAGTTATGAGCGCAAGCCCGCCCGGATTGGTGGCGGTCATTTACTCTTTGCGAGGTCGACGAGCCAGATGTTCCGGAACTGCACGTAGTTGCCGTGACCCTGGAGCTTTATGGGGCCGGGCTCGCGCGGAGGCGGCGCGAGGCGTTCCTTTTCGGTCCAGGCGGTGATCCACCACAACTCCTGATCGTCGTGAATCAGCACGCCGTTATGATGCACCGTGATTCGCGCGTTTTCCATTAGCTCGCCCTTCGCATCGACTCGCGTCGCGCGGTAGACGATGTCGTAGGTCTGCCACTGCAGCGGCGGCGCACATGCATTCACGTGTGGCGCCGCCAGCTTGTACAACGCGCCACATTCGTTGTAATAGCCCTCCAGACCGTAACTGTCCAGGATCTGCACTTCGTAGACGTCCTGCACGAAGACGCCGCTGTTGCCGCGCTCCTGCCCGCGTGCGGTCGGCGTAAATGAGTTGCGAAATTCGACGTGTAACGTTAGATCCGTGAAATGCTGCTTCGTCGCGAGATGCCCGCCCTTCGGCGTCACCATCATCACGCCGTCATCCAGCAGCTCCCAACCCTTAGTACCGTCCCACGCGTCCATGTTCGAGCCATCGAACAACACGACCGCCCCTTCGGGCGGCGCCGCGCCGAGCGTGGGGGACAGGCGGATAACCTTTTTCATTTCAAATTGCGTCTTGTGGTCTCCGTCCGTGCCGATGATGCGGCCGTCTTGAATTTCTCCGCGGGTCAGCCCGCCTTGGAAGGAAATTCGGCCCCGCGACGCCTCGGCCTCCACAATCTCGATGGGCGGGCAGCGCATATCCAGTTTCGACACGAGCCGAATCCGGTAGCGTCCTCCACCCAGCGCGATTACCTGCGCCGCGATGTCCGGGTCGACCGTCACGTCGCCCATCCACCGGCCCTTGTAATCGCCTACAAACGGGTCCGCCTCATCCGGAAAAACGCCCACCTGAGCCGCCTCATCCGGAAAATCGTCCTCCGGGCCCGCCGCACCCGGCGCGCACATCGTGAGGCATGCCGTGGCGCAGAGACCCACAACAACTAAGGGACGAATCGATAGCATGACGTTTCCTTTCTTAAGTCTTGAACGAATCTGGGCGCCTACCTTGAACCCGTGGCGCAGGCCTGAACAACGGTCCCGATACTCTCCAGCCCCTGCAAGCCCCCGACGACGGTCACGATCTCCTCGCTGGCCTTCTCGCCGATCAGGCCATCGACGAGGCTGTGGAATTTCGTTTCCAAACGCTTCCCCTGCTCACCAACATCCGCGCAGGGGACGCCCGCATCGTGCGACTCCTCGAAACGGGTCCCATCGGCGAGGGCCACGCTCACCTCGCTCGCCATGCGGCCAATGGCGGCGTCGAATTCGATGGCGGTCTTGTCACGAAGCGCGACCAATTCCGGGTCGGCGCAGTTGACTTCGTTGTAGCTCGCGATCGCGGCCGTGTCGATTCCCGCCAGCGCGAAAGCCGTCGTCATGCGCAGGCTGAACTTGGATTCAAGCCCGGTCGCCGGTTCTTGAATGTTGCACACCGTGTCGCAGCCGGGGTTCACCCGCACAACGACTTCCCGGATCGATTCCGGCGCGGCATCGGCTCTCTCCCGGATGCGATTCGCACATTCGATGGCCGCATGCGTCAGGTAGCACGCGGCGTGGTACTTAAAAAGGTTTGCTCGCATGTGAAAGCCGCCGGGTGGATCGGCGAGCGCGGCCTCGAGGTTGAAGTCGTCGCTCTGTGTCGCCGCGAAGCCCTGCGCACATTCAATCACGTCCATACGGCTGTCAAACCCGCGTGCGGCGAGCGACGCCGCAAGCAGGCCGTTTCGTGCGGCGAGCCCCGCGTGTAACGGCTTGCACATCGTGCCGAACATCGACTTCAGCCCGGAGGCCTGCGTCCCCGCGATACCGAAAGCGTAGGCGGTCTGTTGCTCATCGAGGCCCAGCAGCCGTGCGCACGCCGCCGCCGCGCCGAAACTTCCGAGGGTCGCCGTCGCGTGAAAGCCCCTTGCGTAGTGGTTTGGATTCACCAGCCGCCCCATCCGGCAAATCGTCTCGTATCCCGCCGTGAACGCCTCGATAAACTCCGCGCCCGAAGACCCGCGGTGTTCCGCCAGTGCCAAGAGCGCCGGGATGATCGCCACGGACGGATGCCCCGTATGCGCCGCGTGGACGTCGTCGTAGTCCAGGGCATGCGACGCCGCGCCGTTGATCAGCGCCGCCTGCTGCATCGAAACTTTCAGGCCCCGCCCGATCAAAGACGCCTGCGGATTCCCACCCTGCTCGACCACCTCATCCAGCAACGGACCCATCAGCGGCTCCGAAGCCCCCGCCAACGTCACCCCGATCCAATCCAGCAGACACTGCCGCGAGACCTCGACGATCTCAGCCGGCAACGCCTCGAAGCGCGTTTCCATAACCCGGTCTACAAGAGTTAGCGTCAGCCCGGTGTTCAATTCCGATTTCGGTATCGTAGCCATCACTTTGACCCTTTTTCTAGACAGGATTAACAGGATTCACAAGATTAAAACCCTCACCCCTTTACCCGATCAAGAATATTTACTCTTGGCGTCTTGGTGGTTCAAAAAATCATGTCCATCCTGTGAATCCTGTCAAAAAAAACCTCTAATACGACCGCGGCAAGCCCAGCACATGCTGCCCGATATACGTCAGCACCAGGTTCGTCGAGATCGGCGCCGTGCGCGCGAGCCGTGTCTCGCGCCACTTGCGTTCGATGTCGTATTCACGCGCAAAGGCGAATCCGCCGAAAGTATCGAAACACACCTCTGCCGCGTTCCACGCAGCCTCGGCGGACAGCAGCCGGGACATGTTGGCCTCCGCGCCACAGGGCTGCTCATTGTCGAATATGGCGCAGGCCTTGCGAACCATGAGGTCGGCCGCCTCGGTTTCGGCGTAGACCCGTGCGATCGGCAGTTGTACGCCTTGGTTCTGGCCGATGGGCCGCCCGAAGACGATGCGCTCATTGGCGTAATCGACCGCGCGCTTGATGAAGTACCGCGCATTGCCGAGCGACTCGCCCGAAAGCAGAATACGCTCCGCATTCATGCCGTCTAAAATATAGTAAAAGCCCTTGCCTTCCTCGCCGATCAAAGAGCTCGCGGGAATCCGGAAATCGTCAAAGTGCACCTCCGTCGTGTGGTGGTTAATCATCGTGTCGATCGGCCGGATGTCCACGCCATTACCCTGTGCGCCTCGAATGTCAATTAGAAAGGTCGAAATCCCCGCCGTGCGCTTCTCGACCTTGTCCTTCGGCGTCGTACGCGCCAGCAGCAGCATCAGGTCCGAGTGCAGGGCCCGGCTCGTCCAGATCTTCTGGCCGTTCACGACATACTCATCGCCATCGCGCACCGCGCGCGTATCCAACTGCGTCGTGTCGGAGCCCGTCGTCGGCTCGCTCACTCCGAAGGCCTGAAGCCGCAATTCACCGCTCGCGATCTTCGGAAGGTACTCCTGCTTCTGCTCGGGACTGCCGTGCCGCAGCACGGTCCCCATCGTGTACATTTGCGCGTGGCACGCCCCGGCGCTGCACCCGGTCTCGTGTATCACCTCAAGGATTACGGTCGCCGCGCGCAAAGGCAGGCCCGACCCGCCGTATTCCTCCGGGATCAGCGCCGCGAGAAAACCGTGCTCCGTCATCGCCTTCACAAACTTCGTCGGGTACTCCGATTTCGCGTCGAGTTCGCGCCAGTACTCGCCGGGAAAGTCCCCGCAGACGCGCGCGACGGCCTCACGAAGTTCCTGGTAGTCCTTCTCAATCGGGATAGTAGAAGTTTCCGTTTCCAAGATGGTGTTACTCCTGTTGTGCGAGGGCCGATGCCGGCACGAAGCCGATCGGCGCTTTGGCCTGGGCGACGGCGCTGCACAGCGGGCCGCCCGGCAAGCCCGAGGCGACGATTTCCCGGACCTCCATCAGTTTATCGAGGTCAATACCCGTGCGCAGCCCCATGGATTCGAGCATAAATACTGAATCTTCCGTCACAATGTTGCCCGTCGCGCAGCCCGTCCTTTTCAACGATGACGTCCAGTTCCATCTATCCTCCGCCTAGCGGCCCTTGAAGTTAGGTTTGCGTTTTTCGTTAAACGCGCGCACGCCCTCAAGGCGGTCCTCGGTCGGCACCATGCGGTTGTAGGCCTCAATTTCGAAGGCATACCCCGTCTTCAAATCAAGTTGCGTCGCCATGTTAATCGATTTCTTCGCCTGCCGCACCGAAATGGGACCGTTCGCAGCAATCTTCCGCGCCGTCGCCATCGCCTCGTCCATCAGCGCATCCGGCGCGCACAATTTGTTGACCAGGCCCCATTCGAAACCTTCCGCCGCCGAAAACGGCTCGGCCGTCAGGATAATCTCCTTCGCGCGGCGCACACCAACGGCACGCGGCAGGTTCTGCGTGCCGCCCGCCCCCGGCATAATGCCCAGCCGCGTCTCCGTCTGCGCAAAAC
>JASJYE010000337.1 GCA_030123645.1 Candidatus Hydrogenedentota bacterium
CTGGTGCCAGTCGATCCCGTAGCCGCCTTCGAAGATTGCGACTTCGACGACGCGCTCCGCCTCCTCCTCCGGCGGCACCCGCCGGATCGCGTCGCAACTACACAAACACATCGCGAAAAAGGCGGTCATGAATCGTAGTGGTCTCATCACAGATGGATTGTAGAGGGCTTGCCCCGGTTCTACAAACCTTCAGCTAGATCAAGCGCAAAACGGCGCAGGTGAGGTAATCGGTCTCGGGTATGGCGAGGAGGGCGGGGTGGTCGGGGGCGGCGCGGCGGATCTCGAGGAGTTGCACGCGGCGCTGGGCGGAGGTCGCGGCGCGTTTGAGCGTCTCGAGGAATGCCGCGGAATCGACCGGCTGTGAGCAGCAAGAGCTGACGAGGATGCCGCCGGCTTCGAGCGCCTTCATGGCGTCCCGGTTGAGGGCCTGGTAGAGGCCGAGCGCCTTTTTCACTTGTGCACGGGACCGCGCGAGCGCGGGCGGATCGAGAACGATGGCGTCCCAAGTCTCGCCGCGCGCGAGGACCTGTTGAATATCCGAGCATTCGAAGGTACAGATTTCGGACAGGCCGTTGGCCTCGGCGTTCCCCCGGGCGATCTCGATTGCAGGCGCGGAGGTGTCGACTCCGAGCACCCGGGCCGCGCCATCTCTAGCGGCGTGGAGCCCCCACGCCCCGGTGTAGCAGTGTCCATCCAAAACTCTCTTGCCTTTTGCGTAACGCTCGAGCAACGTCCAGTTCTCGCGCTGGTCGAGGAACATCCCGGTCTTCTGTCCAATCTCCGCATCCACCGTGAAGCGCAGACCGTTGACTACGCAATCGACGGGCGTTTGGACCGAAGCGAAGCGGCGGGAATCGTTTCCGATCCGAAGCGTCACGCCGTCGACGCCCTCGTATGCGAGGAAGGCCTTCGCTAGATCGTCTGCCGCCTCGGCGTAGAACGATGAGGAGGCGCGGGCGACGACGAGCGGACCGTAGCGGTCGGCCACAAAACCGGGCAGGCCGTCGCTTTCAGCATAGACCCATCGGTAGACCGTCTCCTTTGGGTAAAGCGCATCGCGAAAGTCCTTGGCATTATCGACCCTGCGCCGGAAGAAGCTGGCGTCGACCTTTTCACGTTGATGGGTCAGAATGCGGACCGCTATTCCGCCCTCGGCCTGATAGAACCCGGTGCCTACAAACCGTCCTTTCCCGGAGTACACGTCAAGCAGCGCGCCGTCCTCAAGCTCGGGCAGCGTCTCGAACTCGTTTCTATAGACCCAAAGGTGGCCGCGCAGAAGGCGGCGCTCTTCTTTCGCCTTGAGAATGCCGCGCTGCATTGCAGGCTTCCTTAGGTCTTTCCCCCGGGCAGGGCGCCGATAGGCATGGGATGGGCCAAAAAAAGGCCGAAAAGCTTATGGGATAAGAACTTTCGTTGACACTCGCAGAAGCCATATGGTAGCGTCTTAGGGTTGTAGCAAGCAAGAATCCGCGCGTTTCAGCGGTCACCTTATGAGCGTGCGTTACGTGAAACTCCTTCCGTGGGCGCGGCCGGCCCAGGCAGGCAATACGGAGAGCAGGTGTGACTCAGATGATATTGCGAATTACGGCGGTGGCGCTGGGTATTGCCATCTTCGCACAGGACGCTTCGGCCTGGGGCCCCCAGGCGCGTCAGGCTATCGCGTTGGGGGCCCTTTCGCTGGTGCGCAGGCCAACGCCGGACGCTTTCATCGCGGGCGAAGTCAGCTACGAACGGGGCCTCATGCGCGGCGCCGTCGATGGCTCGGAAGTCCTCGGTAAGGACGTCCCGCTGTACAGCGACCTTCAAACCATCGACGCCATCGGAACCGAGATTCAACTCCTTCGCGAGGCCCGGGCGCGGGGCGCAGGGAGCCACTTCGCCTATCGTATGGGTGTCCTTTCCGCGCTGGTGTCTGACGTAATCCTGCCCTTCGGGTTTAGCTACACCGAGGCAGAGGATGCCACGCGCGACCGGATTCGCGCCGACCTCGAAAAGCGAGTGCTGACCTTTACCTACTCACCGTTGAAGAGGACTTTTTATTACGTTGGCTCACCGCGCTTGTACTTTGATGCAAGACGCTCGTTTTTCCATGACGACCGTCAGATCATCGCGGACGAATATTCGCGCGGCCAAGGATACGACGGCTTCCTGGCCGAGGCCGGCCCCGTTTACTTCGATCGGGCCGTGCAGGCCGTTGCAGACGTCTGGTATACGGTGTTTCAAGAGCAGGGCAGCCAGACAGACGTCAGGCCCTCAGTGAGGCAGTTGTCCTTCTACTACATCGACGAAATTGCTTATCTTTTAGACGTGATGGAGAGCATGGAATATGCCGACCGCGCCTACGGCGTGTTCAAGGAAATCAATCCGTCGGAAATCAATCCTTCGCTCTCGCTGGCCTATGTGGAAATCGGCGACCTCTTCTACGAGTTCGGTACGGAGGAGGGCAAACTGCGAGGGGTCGAGGAATGGAAGATCGCACAGCGCGTACCCGGTGAGGCGCGCAAATTGGCTTCGCGGCGCCTCGGCGCCCACTTTATCAGCGAGGGCGAGCGCTTGTATCGCCGGTCGCAAAGCCCGGATGCCTTCGAATCGGACCTCCCGGACGCGTTGCGCTCGTTTCAAGATGCGCTCGAGTTCGACCGGACAAACGAGGAGGCCGCGCGCCGCATAAGCGAGACCTCGGTCGCAATTAACGACCGCCGACAAGAGTACGAGCTGCAGCAACGCTTCATCGACAAGGCGATGGGAATTATCACGGTGGCAGAGCGAAGCCGCGTGGCCAAGGACTTCGTCAGTGCGATTACGGCGTACAACCAGGCGCTGCTCCTGGTCGAGTTGATCGCACCAGATTTCAAGAATCTATACGAAACAGCACAAGATACGTCCAGCGCTATTGGGAAGGACATTAAGAGCGTTATTAGCGAGGTGCTAAGCACCGCCGATGACAGTATCGAGAGGGGCGAAGCGCAGATGCTCAACAACAATTTCGATGAGGCCATTAAATTCTTTCGGTTGGTCGAGACGATCGTTGACGTAATTCCCGCAGAAGAGGGGAGCATGAACGAGCAGCGCAAGCAGGACATGGTTGATACGGCAAACGGTCTAATCAGCGACGCTCAATTGGAGAAGAAGCGTCTGGCGGATCAGACCGCCAACTCCCAAGCACTCAATTAAACGTAGCCATTTTGTCGCGCAGATAGGGAAAGGCGTGCCTGGCCCACACAGGACCGGCCCTTAACCTGGGGAAACCGCGCATCGGCCTCCGGCATATCGCCGCCTTCTTTGATAAACTCAGCTCCTAAGCGCGCCCTACGTCATGAAAAAGTCGCTACAGCGTTATTACGACCTCATGAAAAGCCATTTCGGCCCTACGGGCTGGTGGCCCGGCGACTCTGCATTCGAGATCGCGGTCGGCGCGATTTTGACGCAGAACACGGCGTGGGTGAATGTGGAAAAGGCGATTGCGAATCTGAAGCATGATTGTTTGCTTTCTCCAGGGGCGATTCTCGCGTGCCGAAAACCGCGGCTGGAATCGGTCC
>JASJYE010000338.1 GCA_030123645.1 Candidatus Hydrogenedentota bacterium
AATCATTCTTTGGGGCGGGTGGCGAAGACGCGGGAGGACGGCATTCGGGACCGGAGCGTGTCGAGGTCTCTCGTCGTTACTAACGAGATGCCATTCTTAGTGCAATACGACTCGACGGCCTTTGTGACCATGCCTCGTACGAAGGGAGGTACTTGTTCCATGCGTTTGCTGGCTTCGGGATCCCAGGCGATGGAGCGAATTTCTTTCTCACCGTAGCGAAGTGCCGTCGGGGCTTCGAGCTTTACGACCTTAGACAGGCTTCCGGGACGATGCGTGCATAAGGGATCCTCGGCCATAAAGTCCCCAGTCATTCCGTAGGCCCGCGCCCTGCAGCCCCCGCAGTGGGCCTGGAGTTCGCACTCGCCGCATCGTCCGCCGAGCTCCGTGCGCCGTCGAATCGCTATAAAGAGTTCTGAGTCGTTCCACAGATCCTCGAGCCGGTCCGACATCAAGTTTCCGGCAAACACCGGGAGATATGGACAGGGTGTCACATCGCCGTTCGGCCGGATGCCCATGTAATGCGTGCCTGCCGGGCATCCTCCGGCGCCCCCGGTATAGGTCTTCGTAAATTGCGAATCCGGGTCGGTCTCAAGGAGCGTCTTGATGTAGTGCGGTGCGCATTTCGCGTTGACCATCATGCGTGATGCGTAAGTTTTTTGTATGGTTTGGAGGTCCAACAGGACCTGGTCGTACTGTGCCGAAGTCATGCCGGAAGACGCGAAATATTCCGAACCGCGGCCGGTGGGTGTGAGAAAGTAGAGGTTCCAGACCTTCGCGCGCAAGTTCTCGCAGACGAAGTGCGCCAGGGCCTCGAGGTCCGCGACGTTATGGGTGTCCACGGTTGTCTGTATTATGAACGGTAGCCCCGTCGCGGTGAGAATTCGCGCGCCATTCACGGTGTTGCGCCAAGCGCCGGCGACTCCCCGGAACCGGTCGTGGGCCGCCTCATCGAGTGCGTCGATGGACAGGGCGATGCCGCGTACGCCGGCGTCCGCGAGTCTCCGTGCAAGAGTTTCCGTGATCAGCACGCCATTCGTCCCAACGACTGTCCAGAGTTTCTTCGCATGGGCGTAAGCGATGATATCGAGGATGTCTCTGCGCAGGAGTGGCTCGCCACCGGTGAGTATCGTCATGCACTCCGGAGCGAAAGCGGCGATTTGATCGATGACCGCGAAACACTGCTCAGTATTCAGCTCGCCGCGACTGCCGGCGCTTCCGCTCCGCGCGCTACCGCGGCCACCGGCATCCAAATAACAATGCCCACAGACCAGGTTGCAGCGTGAGGTCAGGTTCCAGGAAATAACGTATGGACGGGTGAGGCTGGCCGTCTCCTCGTGTGGCTTTGGATAGGTATTCATTATTCTGACACCGTCGTTACGCGGAAACAGGCGATGGACTTTCCCAATCACATTCCAAAGAAATCTTTTGCCTGATCGAGTACCTCTTCGGTAATCTCGGCGTAGTCGCGCTCGATAGCCATCTTTTCGATGCCCTTCTTGGCCATGGGGCGCACAAACTCTGGAATATTCTCAAGCCGTTCGAGCGCAGTCGAAGTCCATGGAATGGTGTCGGATTGCCCGGCCGCAGGCATCTCTTCCGGCGTGGCTCGGGCAACGACCTCGGCGAAGGGGCACGTCTTTTCACCGTTAGAGGAGGGGGCGCCGGCCGCCTCGAGCGGCTTCCCTCCGATTTTGACGCCTAGTGAACTGACGACCTCTGTTTCGTAAGGGTTGGTCATCATGGCTATCTCGTGAGCACAGCTCGGGCAACGGTACACTACGGTCATGGAACCGCGCACGGGAGCATCCGGCGGCAGTAAGTTCATCCGCTCGTCACAGGGAACGCACAGGAATTTCATGTTCACTCCTCCAATTTTTGATAGATGCGGTCCGCAATCTCCCCTACGGCCTTGGAACAGGGCAGGTCCGGGTAGTTGGTTAACGATTCGCCTGAATCGGACAACTCTGCCAATTTCGGATCGAAGGGGATGCCGCCCAAATAGGGCAAGTCGAAGGGAACCGCGTCTTTCGACGAGAATAGTGGCCTGATGGTTTGGCATTCCGCACAGTAATAGCCTCTCATATTCTCGACATAACCCAGCGTTCGGGCACCGGCATTTTGAAGTCCCGAGGCGCATCGGGCGACGACTCCGCATGCCAACGCCGTTGGGATCGTTACCAGAACAAAGGACATTCGCGGACCGAAAAAATCGGCGTGCTGAATCGTGCGCTCGCTACCCGGTGGTAAATCGACCAGCAACACGTCCAACTCTCCCCATTCGACGGTGGCGAGCAACTGGCCGAGAAGCGTAAATTCTTTCGTGGCGCGCCAGATATGCGAGTCGCCAGGGGCGGTGGCGTCCAGATCCAGGGGCTCGCGATCAGGCATCAGGGTTCCCATGCTGAGAATGCCAATACCCTCGCGCGTCCTCGGGATGGATACGCCCCTTCGAGTCGGGATAAGCGCGGCATCGCTCACACCGCCAAGACAGGCCTGCGCGGGCGCGTTGAAATCGGCGTCCAGTACCGCAATGGACATGCCTTGAGCGCGCCAAGCGGAGGCCAACTGCATGCTCAGGGTACTCTTGCCAACGCCGCCTTTGCCGGACCCGATGGCGACCAGGTGACGGATGGAGCGTAGGTTCTCTTCTATCGTCGATTTCCGGTCGGCCACCTGTTGGAGAATGTCCGAGCCGCCGTCGCCGGGAATATCGTAGTAGTTTTTCATGACAAAAACGAGATGCGCATCTCGTGTTGCGTCACTGGCGCGCTTCGGCCTGTTTGCCGTAGGGGTACACGATGTCAACCACTTTCGATTCCCCGTCGCCAAGCGTGACTGTGAATCTCATCTTCCCGAACTTCGGGGCCCAAAACTCTTGCCACACCTCGATTTCGTAGGTGCCGGCATCCAATCCGGATATTTCATACTCGCCGCCTTTTGCCGTTACGGAAAAGAAAGGATGTTTGATCACACCGATGTAGGCCCCCATCCAGCCGTGGACATCGCACCTGAGCTCGAAGGGAAACTCGGCCCTGTTAAAGGTGTGGTCGAATTCTTTTATAGCAGGCGGCATGGCCTTGTTGAACGGGCGCATCATCTTCGGTTTCGCATTGACATTGTGCAAAACGCCGTCCGAGTTGAGGATTTTGAGCGTCTGGTTTACCTGGATTCCGATTACGTGAGGGATGTACCGGCAACCTTGCTGATCGATGATGACGGGCTCCTCAGGCACGGGATATTCCTTATCCTTGGGGAGACCACCAACGACCCGAACGAAGACGTTCTCGAAGGTCTTGTCGCTGCCGATTACGATCATTTCACTCACCGGTGGCTCCGAATAAGAAGTGTGACATTTCTCTTCCTTGGCCATGTCGATCGCTTTCATTTTGGGCACCGTATCGCCCTCGTATCGAACCGTTCCCGATATGGAAGCGGCAGAGGCCGGCTGGGCCATGGCGGCCAACAAACATAATCCCGCCACCATCATGACCCTATACGGTGAAACGTGCAGGTTTTTCATTTTCCTCTCCTATGATGA
>JASJYE010000042.1 GCA_030123645.1 Candidatus Hydrogenedentota bacterium
ATTCGGCGGGGAGATAACCGGGCTGAGTGCTTTTAGTTTAGATGGGTTCGTTGGCCGCTATTGCGCCATCGGCCGAGGGTGCCGCCGCCAAACCTGTTTGGGGCTGCCTTCGAAGTCAACACCACACCCCCAAACGAGTTTGGCGGTGGCACCCGTGTCGTCCATGCCGACCGCAAGGTGCGCTTGACGGTGGCACCCGTGACTTCCTTTTCATCGCCTGCCTCGTGCAGGAACATCAGGTTTCGTAGAGCAGCGGAAAACGTACCCATCCAAACTTAACCCGCTCTAGGGAGGAGGAGCTTTTTCCCGTTTTTGGTGCATGAGGACTTTGCCGTACTTGACGAAAACGTGGAGGCAAGAGAGGACAGCGACGCTCAGGCCGGCGAATCCGTCGAGGAAACCGCGCTGCAAAAAATAAATCTTGATGAAGGCCCAGTTTGCGTGCACAAGCGGGGTGAGGAAGGTGACCTTGCGCCCCTCTTCGATGAGTTCGCGTGCGGCGATCTCGGTGAAGCTGTCGATCGTCTGGAGGTGGCCCGAAATACTGTCGAAGGAGTAATGCAGGATGTCGCCGCTGAGATCGACGACCTTGTCCCCATCGACGACGACGTGGTCGTGCGGGTTTACGCCTCCCCACTTGCAGGTATTCTTGTTGAACAGCCGGACCTTGTAGCCGGGGTACCAACAATGGTCGAGCCAGCGGTAGATGTAGAAGGTCTTGCGCGGCATGCGATAGGCGCCGCCCTCCCCCAGGTTGTCTTTCACGGCCAGGATCGACGCTTGCAGTTCGGGCGAAAGCCGTTCGTCGCAATCGAGGCTGAGTATCCAGTCATGGCTCGCCTTTTGTACGGCGAGGTCCTTCTGTTGCACATGGCCCAGAAAATCCTGGAGATGGACGTGGTCCGTGTAGCGCTTTGCGATCTCGACGGTTTTGTCGGTGCTGTTAGAGTCGACTACGATGATTTCGTCAACAACGGGCTCGAGGCTCTTGAGGCAGTCCTCGATCTTCTTCTCTTCGTTGAACGAAATGACGCACGCGCTGATCTTTGCCATGGGATTCGGCCTTGCCTGGATTTGGAGGGCAGGACCGCGCCTGCCGCTCTCAAGGTAAAGCATCGCCGAACGGAATTCAAAAGCCTCCCTATCTCGGGCGGGCCGAAGGCCTACAGGATGGAGGCGAAGGCGCGGAAGGCTGTATAATTTCAAGTGTTGACCCCGCCTAGCACCGAGACGCGTCCTGTATGAGCCTCGTCCGAATCGAAAACGCCAGCAAATCCTTCCAAGGGGCCCCTGTGCTCCGCGGGGTCAGTTTCCGTGTCGAAGCGGGGGAGAAGATAGGGCTGATTGGGCGAAATGGCAGTGGCAAGACCACCTTGTTTCATCTGATTACGGGGAGGCTCGAGCCGGATGCGGGTGTGGTGGAGCGCATGAAGAAGGCGCGGATGACGCATCTGGCGCAATTGCCGGAAGTGGCGGCCGGCTCATCGGTGCACTCGGTTGTACTAAGCCATTTTGAGCAGCATCTGGCACGTGAAGAGCGCCTGGGCAAGCTTGAGCAGCGGATAGCTGAAGGCGATGAAACAGTGATGGAACAGTATAGTGCGCTGCAAGAGGACTTCCGCCAGAAGGGAGGCTACGAATTCCGCTATAAAGTGAAGCGTGTTCTGACAGGTTTGGGATTCAACGAAGCGGGTTTCGAGCAGCCTTTTCATACGCTGAGCGGGGGTGAGCGAACCCGCCTAATGCTGGCGCTGGCCCTCTTGGATGAGGCCGACTTGCTGCTCCTTGACGAGCCGGAAAACCACCTCGACCTTCAGGCCCGGGAGTGGCTGGAGGCCTTCTTGAAGGAATGGGCCGGGGCGCTGGTGGTGATCTCGCATGACCGGCAACTTCTCAACGCCGTCACCGAACGGACGGTCGAATTGGAGGGCGGTCAAGCGCGGGGCTTCTCGGGGAACTATGAGGCCTATCAAAAGGAGAAGGCCCGGCTGCGAGAAGATCGGGGCGGCGCGCAGAAGCGGCAGCAGGCTTTCATCGAGAGGGAGGAGGCGTGGATCGACCGCTTCCGTTACAAGAACACCAAGGCGAAGCAGGTACAGAGCCGCATCAAACGGCTTGAAAAAATCGAGCGGATCGCCGCGCCCGAGAAAGAGCGGCGCACGGCGAAGTTTTCATTAGGAGAGGTGGTGCGGAGCGGACAGGTGGTGCTCGAGGCGCGCGACCTCTCGATGGCCTACGACGGGGCGACGCTCTATCGCGATCTTTCCTTTACGGTTCAGCGCGGCGAGCGCGTGGGGATTATCGGGCCGAACGGTTCCGGTAAAACCACGCTGCTGCGCCAGCTCGCCAGTCTACTCGAAGGCGGCTGCGGCTCGGTCACGCTGGGCCACAAATGTTCCATCGGCTACTACGACCAGCAGCACGAAAACCTTGGCTTGGAGTTGGACGTCATCGGCGAACTCGAGCGCGAGCATCCGGAGATGCGGCGCGAGGAGCTACGGACCTTCTTGGGCGGGATGCTGTTTACGGGTGACGACGTTTTCAAGCCGGTTTCGCGGTTAAGCGGGGGAGAGCGCAGCCGCGTCGCGCTGGCGAAGCTGATGCTGAGCAGGTCGAACGTGCTTCTGCTCGACGAACCCACGAACCATCTGGACATCGTGTCCCGCGAGGCCTTGGAACAGGCCTTGGACGGCTTTCCGGGTTCGCTCGTAATCGTGTCGCACGACCGCGCGCTGCTGGACCGTATGGTGGAGAAGTTGGTGATCGTATCCGGCGGCCGGGCGGAAGTGTTTCTGGGAAATTATTCGCACTACAAGTGGAAGCACGGCGGGGCGGGACCCGGGGAACGGTCCGCGCCGAACGATGCGATGAAAATTCGCTACCAGGAGAAGGCCGCTGCGCAGAACGACCGGGAGGCGCAACGGCGCCTTGCGCGGCAGCGAAAACGTCTAGATGAAGTAGAGCGGACGATCGAGAGCATGGAGGAGCTCTTAGACGGCTTCGACGCGCGCTTCGCGGATCTCGATCCGACGGAGCACGGGCCGCTAACGGACTTGCAGCGCGAAAAAGAAGGGCTTCAGGAGGATCTAGCGCAGCTCTATGCCGAATGGGAGGAGTTGAGCGCGCTCTTTCCAGGATAATCCGGATAACTACCCCAAAACCGTCATTCTGTGCGCAGCGAAGGCCTGCACGTCTGAGGCGTGATCTCCGCAACTGAAAACGCCAGATTCTACAGAAGAGCACCCGCCTTCGAAGCTCCTTTGGCTTCAAGCAATTAGCTTTCGGGACCGCTTCTACGCCAAAACTGTCATTCTGAGCGGAGCGAAGAACCTCTTCAAGCAAAAAACGCTGCATCCCGTTCATGGACTCCCCCCCGGACAAGGCATGTTGGCAGAGTTCCCAAGGCCCTCCGTGCGAACGCAGCGCCATTGACAGGACTGGGCTTCCCCATTGACGCAAACAATACCCCTCTCGCTAAGATATTAGATGGCTTGATTCGCTCCCTGGAAGCCCGCGCGGCGCATGTGGCATACTCAGCGCGTTTTGTGTCGTTTCGCCAGGCAAGACACGCCACACCTGTAGCCGACGTCGCGCATATTGGAAGGAGAGGGTTTTGGGAACTTTCGAAATATTAGGGCTCGAAAAAACAGGAATCACAGAGTGGTCGGAACTCCACCGGAACCTCTCCTATGAAGAGCTTTTTGAGCATGAAACGGACCCCGCGCTGGAGGGCCTCGAACGCGGGGTGGTCACCAGCAACGGTGCGGTGACTGTCGACACGGGGCGATTTACGGGCCGCTGGCCGAAAGCGAAGTTCTTCGTCGAGGAAGACACATCGAAGGAGAACATCTGGTGGGCCGGACCTGAGCGGCGGGGCTCGGACAATAAGCCGATCTCGGAGGAGGTTTGGGAACATCTCAGGGCTCTGGCCGTCGAGGAGCTCAATGGAGAGCGCTTGTACGTCGTTGACGGTTTTGCCGGGACAAATCCGGACACGCGCCTTAATGTCCGGGTAATTTGCGAAGTCGCGTGGCAAGCGCACTTCTGCAAGAACATGTTTATCCGCCCGACGGAAGAGGAGCTGAAGGATTTCGAGCCGGACTGGACGATTCTCAACGCCTCGAAGACCTCGTGTAAGGACTGGGAGGAGCGTCCCGGGCTGACCGGCGAGGAATTCGTGGCGTTTAACATGCGCGAGCGGATGACGGTCATCGGCGGCACGTGGTACGGCGGGGAGATGAAGAAGGGCATTTTCACCGTCATGAACTACTATCTGCCTCTGAAAGGCGTAGGGGCGTTTCATTGTTCGGCGAATGAGGGGAGGGGCGGGGACACGGCGCTCTTTTTCGGTCTCTCAGGAACGGGGAAGACGACACTGTCTACCGATCCCCACCGTGTGTTGATAGGCGATGACGAGCACGGTTGGGACGACGAGGGCATCTTCAATTTCGAGGGGGGGTGCTACGCGAAGACGATCGATCTCTCGAGGGAGCAGGAACCGGAGATTTACGACGCGATTCGACGTGACGCGCTGCTCGAGAACGTTGTCCTGAAGAAAAACGGCGACGTCGATTACGCGGACGGCTCGAAGACGGAGAATACGCGGGTGTCCTATCCGATCGAGCACATCGACGATATTAAGCGCCCGCAATCCAAGGGCGGCCATCCCAACACAATTATCCTCCTGACTTGCGACGCCTTCGGCGTTCTTCCTCCTGTGTCGATCCTCTCGAAAGAGCAGGCGATGTACCAGTATTTGTGCGGCTACACGGCCAGGGTGGCAGGCACGGAGGTCGGAATCACCGAACCGAAGGCGGTCTTCTCCTCATGTTTCGGCGCCCCATTTCTTCTGCTCCGTCCGACCGTATACGCAGACGTGCTGGGCAGGAAGATGGAGGAGCACGGATCGAAGGCCTACTTGGTGAATACGGGGTGGTCCGGGGGCGCCTACGGCACGGGCGAGCGGATGTCGCTGAAGGTGACGCGGTCGATTATTACCGCCATCCTGGAGGGGGCGCTCGAAGGGGTCGAATGCGATAAGATGCCGCTGTTCAATCTAAGGTTCCCGAAGGCAGTTGAAGGGGTCGAGCCGGCGATTTTGAATCCGAAGAACACCTGGGATGACCCGCAGGCTTACGACGCGGCCGCGCGCAAGCTCGCTGAAATGTTCATCGAGAGCTTCAAGACCTTCACCGACACGCCGGAGGGCAAGGCCTTGGAGGCCGTGGGGCCGAGTTTGGATTGAGCACGGGTAGTACACCGAAGGTAGTGTCCCGCTGCGTCATCATGAGCAGATAGGGCAACATGAAGCACGAAGTCACGAAGGCCACGAAGATTCCAGCGAACGCTGGAATCTCTAGAAGCCGCGATCACCACGCGAATTGCTGTGCCGAGACTTCTTTGCGCACCCCCAAACGAGTTTGGCGGTGGCACCCGACTGACTCCGGACAGTAATCTCAGACGTATGTCTTGCCGGTATGGCCGCACGGCACCGTGAGAATGCGTAGTCTCTTCAACGAGGGGTATTTCGCAGGTCTGGCGGGAGGTCAGGCCCATCCAAGGGTGCCACCCCCGAACGAGTTTGGCAGTGGCACCCGCGAGGCGGGTCAGATTCGCTGGCGGCCGATGTCGGAGAAGGAGATTCGCAGCGAGTCGCAGTCCTGGTATCGCTTCTTAGGGTCCTTTTCCATGAGCTGCATGATGATGTCGCCTAGGATCTCGGGGCACTTTTCGTCTACAAACGTCGGGTGCAGCGGCTTCTCGTGCAGGTGGCAATGGTAAAGCTTGGGGAGCGAATCTACTTCGAAGGGGAGCTTGCGCGTGAACATCAGGTACATCATCGCGCCGAGCGAGTACATGTCGCTGAGTTTCGTGGCGCGCTTTTTCTGGATGACTTCAGGCGCGACGTACATCGGCGTAATCTGCTCGGCGCGCCCGGCGTCGAAGAGCTCTGTCAGGATTCCCGTGCCCCCCAGCGAGTAGTCGCAGAGCTTGGCCTGCCCCTTACGCGTGAAGAGGACGTTGCCCGGCTTGAGGTCGTGGTGCATGAGGCCTTGGTCGTGGAGGTAGCCCAGGCCGTTGCAGATTTGGACGGTGATCACGACCATCTCGTTTAGGTTCCAAGGGCGGTGCGCCAGGTACCATTGCAAATCGGGACCGTCCACGAATTCCTGGACAATCACCTCGCCCTCGTCGCCCGAAATGAAATCGTGAATCTTCACAATATTGGGGTGGGAAAGTTTCTTAAACTTCTTCGCTGAGCGCTGCAGGTCGCGCAGGTGCAGCTGATTTCTGAAAAAATTTGCGCGAAAGAGTTTAAGCGCTACCGTCTCACCGTTCTCGGAGTCGAGGGCCCGGTACACAGTGCCGGTGCCGCCTTGCCCCACGGTGAGTTGTAGCTTGAAGCGGTAGAGCTCTGGCCGGTCGGGTTTTCTGGGGAATTCACTCATGATAACTCCGGTTCAGTCCTCGTCTAAATCCAAATCGAGAAGCGGCGCGTCGCCCCAGAGGCCGCCGAGATCGTAGAACTCGTAGGCGCGCTCCCGAAAGATGTGGAAGATGATGGCACCGTAATCGAGGACGAGCCAACTGCTGGAGATCTCGCCCTCGGCGCGAAGCGGCCACACGCCGATCTCCTTCATGCCGTCGCGGACGCCGTGGTAGACGGCTTTGAGCTGGGGTTCGCTGGTGACGGAGCACATGAGAAAGCAGTCCGTGAGCACGGTGAGTTCTCGTACGTCGTAGCCCTGTATGTCCTTGGCCCTGAACTTCTGCGCGATGGAGGCGATGCGCCGGGCGTTCGGGAGGATGTCGATTTCCTGTTCAAAGGTCTTTTTGATGAGTTTAGTCATGATGTCCTAAGTTTTCTCGAGTTCTTCGTCCAAAATCTTGTTCACAAGTTGCGGGTTGCCTTTACCTTTCGTCAGCTTCATCACCTGACCGACAAGGAAGCCTTTGGCCTTATGCTTCCCGCTGCGGAAGTCGGCTACCGGCCCGGGGTGGCTTTCCATTACTTCGCGAATCATCGCCTCGAGCTCGCCGGCATCGCTGATTTGTACGAGGCCCTTCTCCTCAACCAGGGCTTTCGGGTCCTTGCCCGTATCGAACATCTCGGCGAGCAAATCTTTAGCGATTTTCCCGCTGATCGTGGCGTCCTCTATCAGGGCGATCATTTCCGCGAGCTGTTCCGGGCTAATTTTATTCTCTTGGATTTCGGTTTTGGAGTCGCTCAAGAGGGCCTGAAAATCCCCCATGAGCCAGTTGGCGGCCTGTTTCGGAGGCGCGCCCGCCGACAGCGTCGCTTCGTAGAAGTCCGCCATGGGCTTGGTGGCGGTAATGACGCCCGCGTCGAATTCCGACAGGGCGTAGGCCTCCCGAATCCGCGCGCGGCGCGGCAGGGGCAACTCGGGAAGGGTCTCGCGAATCGTGTCCTCCCAGGCCTGATCGACGACGATCGGGACCAAGTCGGGTTCGGGGAAGTAGCGATAGTCGTGGGCCGACTCCTTCAGACGCTGGCCGATCGTTAGGCCCTTGTCGGCGTCCCAGCCGCGGGTCTCCTGTTGGACGGCCCCGCCTTCGTCGAGGATTTTCTTATGCCGCCTTATTTCAAATTCTATCGCCTTTTGAACGCCGGAGAACGACGCGATGTTTTTCACTTCGCTTTTCGTGCCGAGCTCCTCGGAGCCCTTGGGGCGGATGCTGATGTTCGGCTCCGCGCGGAGCGAGCCTTCCTCCATGTTGCAGTCGCTCACGTCGAGATATTCGAGGATCTGTTTGAGCGCTGTGAGATAGGCGTGGGCCTCCTCGGCGCTGTGGAGGTCGGGCTCGGTGACGATCTCCAAAAGCGGTACGCCGCAGCGGTTGAAATCGACCCCGCTCTCACCCGATCCGAGCGTGTGCACATTCCGGGCCGTGTCCTCCTCCATGTGCGCCCTGCGTATGCGGATGCGCCGGGTCTCGCCGCCGACCTCGATGTCGAGGTGGCCGTCGTGACACAGGGGCAGGTCGTATTGGCTGATCTGGTAGTTCTTGGATTGGTCCGGGTAGAAATAGTTCTTGCGGTCCATCTTCGACCATCGGGAGATGGTGCAGTCGAGCGCAAGACCGACGGCGATCGAGGCCTCGACCATGGCGCGGTTGAGCATGGGGAGTACGCCGGGCATGCCGAGACAGATGGGGCACACGTGGGTATTCGGGGGCGCATCGAACTCGTTTGCACAGCCGCAGAAAACCTTGGACTTCGTGCTGATTTCTACGTGGACTTCCATCCCGATGACAGGTTCGTATTCCATATCACCTTATTCCAGGGGCGGCTTGCCGGGGTCGAATCCGCGATTTCGCTCGTAGGCGTGCGCGACGCGGATGATGGTTTCTTCATCGAAGGGCTTGCCGATGATCTGCATGCCGGCGGGAAGCCCTGTGTCTGTCAGTCCGCAGGGAATCGAGACGCCCGGCACGCCGGCGAGGTTTGCCGAGTTGGTGTAGACGTCGTTGAGATACATTTGTAAGGGATCGTCGATCTTCTCGTTGAGCTTGAAGGCCGCGGTGGGCGTCGTGGGTGTGATAATGACGTCGCATTGCTCGAATGCCCGGTCGAAATCCTGCCGGATCAGGGCGCGGACCTTCTGTGCCTTGAGGTAGTAGGCGTCATAGTATCCGCTCGAGAGGACGTAGGTGCCCAGCATGATGCGGCGTTGCACTTCGCGGCCAAAGCCCTCCGATTTCGAGAGCTTGTAGAGGTCTTCGACGGTTTTCGCGTCGGGATGGCGAAAGCCGTAACGGACCCCGTCGAAGCGCGCGAGATTGGCGCTGGCCTCAGCCGGGGCGATGATGTAATAGACGGCGATGCCGTAATCGGTGTGGGGGAGGGAGACTTCGATGACGCGGGCGCCTTGCTCCTTCAATACCGCGACCGCCGCATCGACCTTCGCGCGCATTTCATCGTTCAGGGCGTCGGTGTAGAACTCCTTGGGGAGGCCGATGGTGATGTCCGAGACCTCCCGGCCGAGCGACTCCGAGTAATCCGGCACGGGCAGGTCGGCCGAGGTGGCATCGAGGGGGTCGCGGCCACAGATCACGTTCATGATCAGCGCGAGGTCCTCGACGTCCTTCGTGAACGGACCGATCTGGTCTAAGGAGGAGGCGAAGGCGACGAGGCCGTAACGCGAGACGCGGCCGTAGGTCGGTTTCATGCCGATGCAGCCGCAGAAGGCGGCGGGCTGGCGAATCGAGCCGCCGGTGTCGCTGCCGAGGGCGATGGCGGCTTCGTCGGCGGCGACACTGGCCGCGGCGCCCCCGCTGGAGCCGCCGGGCACGCGGTCGATGTCCCAGGGGTTATGCGTGGGCTGTACAGAGGAGTTTTCCGTCGAGGAACCCATGGCGAACTCGTCCATGTTGAGTTTGCCGAGGAGAACCGCGCCGGCGTCCTTCAATCGGGTGACGACTGTGCCTTCGTAGGGGCTCTCGAAGTTTCGCAGGATGCGCGAGGCGCAGCCGGTCGTGCCGTGCGTGGTGCAGAAGTTGTCCTTTAGAGCGATGGGAATCCCCGCGAGCGGGCCGGGATCCTCGCCTTTAGCCAAACGCTCGTCGAGGGCCCCGGCCTCTTCGAGCGCATATTCCTCCCAAAGGTCGAGATAGGCCATCACGCGGCTGTCGACGTCCGCAATCCGATCGAGGTAGCTCTGCGCGATCTCGACGGCGGTGGTTTCGCCCGATCGCAGGGCGTCACGAAGTTCGTGGGCCGTGCGCGAGTGAAGATCGAGCGTCATCGTCATTCGGTATCCAGAATGCGCGGGACGAGGAAGTATTCACCGTCAGTTTTCGGGGCGTTTCGGAGGGCGGCGTCGCGGTCGAGCGAGCCGGTGACGACATCTTCGCGAAAGACGTTTGAGATGTCCAGGACATGCATCATGGGCTCGATGCCGTCGGTGTCCAACTCGTTCAGCTTGTCCACGTAAGCGAGGATCTCGCCCATTTCCTTGAGAAGCCGCTGCTTGGCCTGGTCATCAAGCGTGAGTTGGGCCAGGCCCGCTACGTATTCAACGTCTTCCAAGGTGATTCTCGCCATATGAGTACTCTTTGGATCTCCTGAAGCGAATGAGAAAGAATCTTAACATAGAACGGCGTTTTGTGTCCATTTCCGGGCGACTTCAGATTGAGTTTTCGGGTCTGTATAATTGCATATCCAGCTCTGAAACAGTGTGAAACGCGCCGCTTAGCGGTGTCGAATCAGGAGGAGAAGGTGAGCAAGAGCGTCTGTGTGTTCAGCGCCTCGAGCGAGGCGGTTGACCTGGCCTATTTCGACGCCGCGACGCAGTTGGGGCGGCGTATCGCCGAGGCGGGCTGGTCGATGATCTTCGGCGGCGGAATGACCGGGCTCATGGGCGCGACGGCGCGGGCGGTGCACGCTCAAGGGGGCCGGGTGGTCGGCGTGATCCCGGATGGGCTCAACAGGCCGGGAGTGGCCTATGAGGCGGCGGACGAACTGATCGTTACGGAGACGCTGCGCGAGCGCAAGGCGATCATGGATGCGCGCTCGGATGCGTTCATCGCGCTGCCCGGCGGATTTGGGACGCTGGAGGAAATTATCGAAACCATGGCGCTTAAGCAATTGCGGTATCACGATCGCCCTGTCATCTTTCTCAACACGGCAGGCTTCTACGACCCGCTGCTCGATTTTTTCGACCATCAGGTGAAGCGGCACTTCGTGAAGCCCGAGCACCGGCAGCTCTATTACGTCGCGGATACGCCGGAGGACGCCGTGGATCACGTGCGGCACTACGCGGGCGCGGAAGTGCCCGAGAAGTTCGTCTAGGCGCCATGGGACTCGCCAGGGAGTTGCCGGTCTTCGTTCGTGTAGAACGCGACGGCAAAGTCGCGCTCGTGCATCCTGAGTTCAGCGACACCGTTGCGGCTGCGCTGCTCGAGGGTGAAGGATGCGAACTCGCGGACGAAGCCGGGCGCGCGCCGTTGAAACGCTTCTCGTATTCCGAGGGGACGGGACTGATTCGGGAGTACCGCCGCGGCGGCTTTGTGCGCCATTTCATGACGAAGAGTTACCTCTTCGATAACCGTCCGCTGCACGAGATCGAGGTGCATTGCGCGGCCTACCGAAGCGGCGTGGCGGTGCCCATGCCGCTCGGGGCGTATTGGGAGCGGCGCGGGCCAATCTACCGCGGGGCGATCGCAGTCGCCAGGCTCGAGGCCGTGAATCTGCTCGATTATCTGTCGGGCGATGCCGATGGGAGCGAGGGGAAGGCGGATGCGCTCCGACGCTGCGGCGCGGCGCTCCGGCAGATGCACGACGCCGGCTTCGTTCACGCGGACCTCCAGATTCGCAACATCCTGATCGCCGGCGATGGGCCCTACATCATCGATTTGGACAAGGCCCGGCAGTGCACGCGTGTGAGCCCCTCGGCGCGCCAGGTAAACCTCGTTCGCCTGCGCAGATCCTTAGAAAAGAACGGTGTTTTACTGAAACACTTCGACGCGATTCGAGCCGGATACGAGGGGCATTCATAAAGATTAGCCTCCCTTGCGTCGCCGCCCTTTCGTCATCCCCCCTTCTGGTCATCTCCGTCCCACTGTCATCCCCTTTCGCGGGAATGACGCGAAAGCCAGTGGGACACACCAGTGGCGGGCGGGGCGTGCGTAGCGGTCGGGCCCTGCCTCTACAGGCGCCTCGCGGTCACTGCCTCTATAGATAGGCACGGTGTGTTGCGTTTGGGGAAAGGTGAATACGAGAGACAAGGGTGATTCACTTGACAATGTTGCACTCTCGAGGGATTTTTCAGGCTTTG
>JASJYE010000339.1 GCA_030123645.1 Candidatus Hydrogenedentota bacterium
TATCGCAAGAAAAAGTCATCAAGGCGCGGCAACTGTTTCCCTTCCTTCGCGATCGCAGGCCGGAAACATACGGCGCCCTGGCCCGCATCCCGGACGGCGGCGACGACAACACGAGCGCCCGCTGAGTAGTCGGAAGAAGTGTTCTCAATCAATCCTGCAAGAGGCGCCACGTGCCCCGGCGTTCTAGAAATACGGTGGCGACCACGAGAAGTGCCAGCACCATCGCGATCATCCCCCAAGCGGACGCCGCCGGGACCGCTGGGCTGCCTACGTTCTCCATGAGGATGACGACATCGGCGATCTCGTCCACGAGTGCCAGATCCAGGTCACCATCGTTGTCCAGATCGGGCATCAGGATTCCTTCCTTACACAATCCTTTAGTTCTTAGCCGCGACGACAGAACCGCGGCAAATGCAAATATCGTTTGTCACACCCTACAGGCACACGCGAGCATGCGCTCGAGGTGCATGGAAAAGGGACGGGACTGCTAGTAAGCGACATCGCCCTGATGAATGAAGATGGTTTCATCAAGATCACCGATCGACTCTCTCGTTTTTCCAAGATCGGCGGCGAAATGGTGCCCCACGGCCGAGTGGAGGAAGCATTGCACGAGGCGGCGGGTGTGGACACACAGGTCTTCGCCGTTACGGCCGTGGCCGACGAGCGGCGGGGCGAACGACTGGCGGTCCTACACACGTTCGACGAGGAAGCGATTCCCAAGATCGTCGATGAGATCGTTGCTAGCGGCCTTCCGAAGCTCTTTGCTCCGCGACGCGACCAGTTCCTTAAAGTCGATGAACTGCCTCTGCTTGGCACGGGTAAGCTGGACTTGCGCGCGGCGAAGGAAATCGCCAAGGATGCATTTGCTACTCCCAAGCGAGTCTCCCCGGCGGGCGAAGCTACGGAGCCATCGCGGTGAATCCCGGCTGAAACAGCGCGTAGTCCGTCGGGTCGGTGCGGCGGTCTTTGTTGACGTTTCCGAGCGGCCTGCCAGGTTGCCGGCGCACGACAGGATGTGCGCACCTGGAGGCCCAAGTCCTCAAATGTCTGCCCTCCGATCAACCTCCAACCGTTCGAGGAGGGCCTGGAAGCGGGGATGGTTGCGCAGCGAGTCGAGGTAGGGATCGTTTTCGATCCACTCCTTGTGCCCGTACCCGAATGTGATCGCTTCATCGAGGCAGTCGATCCCCTTGTCGACCTGCCCCAGTAGAGCGTAGGTGCAAGCGACATTGTAGAGAACGTCGGTTTCCTCTGGGTTGGTTGCGAGCGCCCGCTTGGCCCATTCAAGACCACGTTCGTGCTGGCCGAGTTGAATCAATGCGTGAGCGCCCATGTAAAGAGCACGCCCCTCTTCCGGATACACCTCGAGGTGTTTCTTGGCCGCCTCCAAGGCGCGCCGATTCGCGTCCTCGAGCTCACTCTTGCGGCCCAAGCCGACATAGACATTCGCAAGTAAGCTGGGTGCGGAATAATCTTCCGGTCGCAAGTGGCATGCCTGCTTAAACAAGTGCGCTGCCTGCTCAAGCTTGCCTTGTGCAAAACAGGCCCGTGCGTAGAAGTAATACGCTTCGAACAGCTCAGGGTTCTGGCGGATGGCGGTCTCGAACTCGTCTTGGGCTTCGCCGTATCGCTTGTTCAGAGAAACGGCCGTTCCACGGGCCGCGTGCGCTTCTGCGAGTTCGGAATCCAGCTCAAGAGCCTTGCGGCTGGCATCGTCGGCTTCTTTCAGGTAAGCGTCCGTGGCTTCAACGTATAAGAAGAGCATCGAGCAACAATCGGCGACGCCGGCGTAGGCTGTTGCGTACCCGGGATCGAGTTCATAGGCTCGGATGAACAGGTCTCGAGCGCGTTCGAGACCTTTTCGTCGAAACTGATGAGAGAATTGACGCCCGCGCAGGTAGGTTTCGTACGCCTGCATGTTATTGGTTGGGGGCTTCACGAGGGCACGTTTTTCTTCTTCGGTCAATAGGATTCGCAGTGCCTGGGCGATGGCTTGCGAGATCTCACCCTGGATCGCGAACACATCTTCCATGTCCCGGTCGAAGGTCTCGGACCAGAGATGGTAGCCGTCGGCGACGTTCACGAGCTGTGCGGTAATCCGAAGCCGGTTTCCCGCTTTGCGTACGCTCCCTTCCAGGATCGTCCGCACGTTGAGTTGCTCCCCGATTTGGCGGATGTCCTGATTCTTCCCCTTAAACGCGAAGGAAGAGGTTCGAGAGGCGACGTGGAGTCTTTCGATCTTGCACAAAGCGTTGATAAGCTCCTCGGCCAATCCGTCGCTGAAGTACTCGTTCTCCCGGTCCGAGCTCATGTTCACAAACGGCAGTACAGCCACGGACGCTTCCGTGCGCTCCTTGTCGGGCGTCTTGCGTTTCGCCGGCTCGCCCACGTTGGCATCCCGCGCGATGCCGGTTAGCGCAAAGGCCAAATCACGAGCCGACTGAAACCGCTCGACCGGATTCTTTTCGAGGCAGTGCATGATGTCCCGCCGTAATTCCGACGGTACGTCTACGCACGATTCTGCCATATCTCCCGGCTCCTCTTTCAGAATGGCGGTCATCGTTTCGGCAGCCGAATCGCGGGCGAAGGTCCGGGTGCCAGTCAACATTTCGTAAAGCACACAGCCGAACGCGAAAATGTCACTTCGAGCATCAGCAGGCTGGCCGCGCACCTGCTCGGGTGACATGTACTGAACGGTACCCAGAATGGCGCCCGGTCGTGTCTCCAGCGTCAGCGTGGCCGTCAAGCCGTTTCCCTCCGTCGGGTCATTGGTCACCAAGCGCGCCAAACCGAAGTCGAGAATCTTGACGCCTCCGTCACTGGTTAGAAAAATGTTTTGCGGTTTGATGTCGCGGTGGATGATGCCCTTGCCGTGCGCGGCGGCAAGACCGTCTGCGATCGCGAGCGCGATTGGCACCGCCTTTCGCCAATCAAGGGCCGAGCGTTGCAGGCGGTCGCCCAGCGTTTCGCCTTCCAGCAACTCCATCACGGCGAAGGTCCGATCCGCGTCCGTACCGATGTCAAAGATAGCGCGGATGTTCGGATGAGATAGCGCTGCCACCGCCTTGCTTTCGCGCCGAAAACGCGCCAGGGCATCGTGGTCCTGGGCGAACCGGTCGGGCAGCACCTTGATCGCCACGTCACGCTCGAGGCGCGGGTCTCTGGCCCGATAGACTTCGCCCATCCCGCCCGCGCCCAACTTCGAAAGGATCTCGTACGGACCGAGTTTCATCCCAGCCACCAGCGTCATCGCGTACTCCCGGCAATTGCCGAATCAGTCTTGCATAGCCATGTGCATGGCCCCTTCGTTCACCAAGAATAACGAATGGCGGGGCATCTGTCACGCGGGCGAACACAATCTCGCGTTGGGCGTGATCCTGGAATTCTAGCGAATGGCATGCCACGGCCAGAGCATGGCCATGGCCACCTAGCCCGCATCGGTATTATCCCCCGCGCGGATCATCCGTGCCTTGTATCCGGGATTTCCCATTTGCCGCCTCCGATGCAGCCATCTTACCGATTCTTTGTCCA
>JASJYE010000340.1 GCA_030123645.1 Candidatus Hydrogenedentota bacterium
TTGCCAATAGATGATCGATGCGAGACCGATACACAAGACCAGCAGATAGAATGGAGCGCGGCCGTGCGATGTGCGATTGCGTCTCATGTCTCGGGCGACCGCATATAGCCGGTGATGTCAAACCGGACATCCAAATAGACGTCCTCGTTCGTGTTCCCCAGCAGCCGCCGACTCGTCTTGCGGCGTCGGACATCGACATTGTCGATGAAGATAAACGGTACGCCGCTTTCCAGGGTATGCAGCACCTCTTGAAGGCTCTGTATGCGAACCGGCAATTGGACCCGGATAGCGACCCGTGTGACGCCCGCTTCTTCTTTGACGGGCAGAATTTGCGTGCTTCTGAGCTCTTCACCGGCGGCCCTGACGATGTTTTTGACGAGGGTTTGCAACTCGGCGGCAGCGAGCGCACTGCTGTCGCCGGGGAGATACCCCGCCTGCGACGTTTGGGCGATTTGCAACGCGGCGAGTTCCGCCTCGAGTGCGTTCACCGCACGGGCGATTTGCTGGTATTTCGCCAATTTCTCAGTCGACGATATGCGCGATTGCCGGAAATTCTGATGGCTGCTCCACAGCGGTTCAATGATCACCGCGTAGAGGACCGCGCCCATGCCTATGAGCAGGGCCACCGCCAACGCCCGGCTGAACAGGGTTGAGGATCCCGGTCTCACGGGGCCGGTTCCCGCTCGACATGGGCCGATATCTGGAACCGTTCAAGCCCGACGTTGACATCCTGCGCCACGATCGAGCGGAACTCCGCATCTTGAAAATACGGCGACTGTTCCATGACGCCGACGAGATCGGAGGCCCCGGCCGAGTAGCCGGAGACGGTGATGTTCGACCCCTTTTGCTGAAACTGCAGCAGCCAGGTGTCGTCGGGAAACAATCGCGTCAATTCGTCGAGCAGCTTGATGACCGCGGGCGTCTGGCGCTTCTTGTTGACCAGGAATTCGCCGGCTTCGATCGTATCCTTGATCTCGTCGCGCAGGCGGGCCGCCCGTTCCGCCCCGACTTTGGCCGTTGCAACGCGATCCAGCAGTTGTTCCGCCTCACGCCGCTCGCGGTCCATGGGAATGTAGACGGCCAGCGCGCCCAACAGCAGCGCGATCAGCCCCAAGGCAATTGTCAGGCGACCGCCGTTGCGGCCCTTCCCATCATCTTGCTCGAGGGGCAGCAAGTTGAAGACGATATCGCCCGCGGCGTCATCGCCGGCAATTTCCACCGCTATGGGGTTGAGGTCGAATTCACGGGTCTTCCCTACGGCGTTATCGACCAAGGCTCTGGGGGCGACGGCGAACTCGACCATGATCTCCTGCGCCTGATCGTTGCGCTCGATGATGCGGTGATCGTAATAAACGTCGCCCGACTTGAAGGGGGTATGGCGGTCCATCTCGAAGCCGAGCACCTCTCGCAGGTTCTCCTCGGTTGCCAGGGGCAGGCGGATCGCCTTTTGCAGGATCTTGTCCTGGGATAATCTGATGGTGGCGTTCGTGCGCCCTCTGCCTAACTTACGCACAAGCTTGGCCATGGCCCTACGCCTGCTCGCGTGATCGCGCAATGACGTATCGATGCGGCCGAGTTCGCGGTAGTCGCCCGCCGTATCGGCGCCGACAACGACCTCTTCCGCCGCAAATTCGAGGACCAGCTTTTGTGAGGTTCCCGAGACCATGCGGCGAAGGCGCGAGGGGACGACAGCAGCGAGTTCCCCGAACCACCAGGCGAAGAACGCGCGGAGACTATTGGCGATCGGCTCGGTTACGCTTTTCATGGGCCCGCTATCTCAAAATCCGGAAATCGAATCCTCCAGCAACCGCACGGACAGTATCACGAAGGCGATATCGGACGGAAGCGAGCCGGCCGCCGAAGAGGACGATACGACGGCGTTCGTGGTGCGGCAAAGACCGTCGATAATTTCGTCGCCCGTGCTATCCGGCTTTATGAGCAAGAACCGGGAGAGGCCAATGGCTCCTCCCGGTTTGGATTGTACGTGCGACGGTGGGTCAGGTGGGCGGGGGCCGGATTATCCCCGCCAACATCCGACTGTCTGTCAACTGCCGAAGCGGGCGGGCCGGGCCAGTCCTAGCTACTGATGCGCGCCCGCCGCGACATAGGGCAGGTAAGTCTCCTTCGCCGTTGCGGCTTCCCTTAACCTCGCCAGCGCCTCTGGCTGCGGCTCAAAGCCAATGACTTCGCAAAGGCCGGCTTCGAGCATCGCCTTGTAGGGCGGCTCTCCATCGATCGGATTGGCGCCGATATCGACGATGACCGTCGGGCGACTCGGCTGCAGTATCGTCGTCAACACATCTTGCACATCATACGCCCTTCCTTAATTGCTCGACACAGAACGACTTGTTGGCTTCGACTCGTTCCTGTTCGGAGATCGGGAGCTTGCCCTCTTCGAGCAGCCGGTCGTTGGCTTTCAAGCCCCCCTCGAAATTGCCGACCCAGTAGGCGGAGATCGCGTATTCGTCGAGCGCGCGCCAGTCGTACACCGAGTCGTCGAGAAAGAGGATGTCCGCCGGACGCGGGATCGCCATCGCCTCATTCGCGAACAGATGGGCGAGCGCGTAATCGTCATTCTGGCGATAGTGCCGGGCCAGTTGACACAGCGGTTCGGCGCGCTGGGGCCGGTACTGGTGGGCCCGCAGGTAGGCCTCGAGAGCCGGTGCGAAATCTCCTCCCAGCCGTTCCCCGAGCACGGCGATCTGATACAGCGCGTACCAGACCTCTTCCGCCCAGCCACCCATTGCAACGCGCCGTTCATACGCCTCCAGGCTCGCTTCGAGCTGACCCGCATCGCGGTAGCATTGCGCCAGATAGAAGACGTAGCGCGCGTTGTCGGGTTCCCCCGCCAGCGCCGCCTCGAGAACCGCGGCATCCTGCTCATATTTCTTCTTGGGGTCGGTGTTCCTGGCGCCGTCGAACAAGCCCTTCACGACGATCCCCTCGAGCTTTTCGATTGCGTGCGGGGAATCGCAGGTGATGGCCTCGTGCAATACGCCGACATAGCGCCAGTCGAGCGCTTCGTGGACGATATTTGTGAGATAGAACGACGTGCCGCTGTCACCGACCAGGTGAAGAGTCTGGTAAGCGTCCGCGTCAAGCAGCGGCATCTCGAACCCCGGCTCGACGATCAGCACCTCGTCGGCGTCGATCACCAACGTGTAGACGGCCTTTCCCTTGGCGAGCTCGAGCGCCTCGGTGCGGTTGTGGCCGAAGTCTTTCCAGGGCCTCTCATGGAGCTCGCCGGGGATGTCTTTCAGCTGCTCGCGGATGATGCCTTGCGTGCCGTCGGTCGAGCCGGTGTCGACGATCACCCAATGATCGATCCACGGTCTCACCGTGTCGAGGCAGCGCCGGATGACGCGCGACTCGTCCTTGACGATCATGTTGAGGCAGATCGTGAGCTGCCGTTTTCCGCGTGCCGTCATCGAAGCGTTCGCCCCCTGAAGCCCTTATCTGCCCCCATTGTATGTACCAGTTTCTATGTTAGCCCGGAACACCGTCTCGCGGCATCGCCGTACCGAT
>JASJYE010000341.1 GCA_030123645.1 Candidatus Hydrogenedentota bacterium
ATGCCCCCCGCGCCCGGCCGGCTCACGCCCATGTGCGCGTACTTCGGAGCAAAGCCGCGCTCGAGCAGCCACGTGCCGTATCGCACCCCCAGCCCGGTTTCAATGTTCTGTCCCTCGACCACCAGCGCAAAACCCGTTCCCCCGACTTTCGCCATCGCATTCTCATCAACGGCGTTGAGCGTCGGCTTGTTGATAAGGCCAACGTCGATACCCTGCGCGCGCGCCTGCTCCACTGCGTCCAACGCGCGATACAACAATTCACCATACGAGATCACATACCCAGCGGAGCCCTCGCGGATGACATCATCCTTGTCCGGCTCGAAGGTATAGGCCTCATCGAAAAAGCGGCTCTCGTCTTCCCTGCAAATGAACGGCACCTTCGAACGCGTCGTAAACACATAGCGAATACCTTCATCGCCGTAAATCCGTTCCACCAAAAATTTCATCTGCGCCGCGTCCGCAGGGAAATAGAGGCGCGTCTTATCCCCCTCGGAAAGACCGTTGTGCGCGAAGAAAATGTTGATGCCGAAGTGACACGTGTTGTCGGAAATCTCATCAACACCCGCGTGCGAGAAATGGCACAACAGGTTCGCTTCGTTCAGCCGCGCCATCGTCGCTTCCGAAATAATCATCTCCAAAAAGGCCGAGAAGGTGCTGAAAATCCCCTGCTTGCCCTTCTCAAAACCGAAGCCCGCGGCCGCAGAAAAGTTCCCGCGCTCCATCACGCCACCCGTGCAAAAAACCTCGGGGTGCGCCACGCGGATATTCTTGAGACCCGTCGAGCCCTCAAGGTCGGAATCGATTACAAAAACGCTGCTCCGGCGCTCTTCCTCGCTCAATTTCCCAATAATTCCGTTGATGATGTTTCCAAACTCGGAGCGGTTGCTCCCGACTTCCTCCGTCGAGCCGCGGTGGACCACCTTAACTTTCGTGGTCGAAATGCCATTCAAATAGTCGACCGCCGCGGCCTGTTCGCGCATTTCCAGATAGAGGATGGCGTTTTCCTTGTTAATCACGTCGTGACCCGCATTCGAGCCTTCGACCCCCGGCACCCCCGGCGCCATCAGGCGCTTGTTCACGACCGCCACCGGGCCCTCCGTAGCCAAGGCTTCCTGCATGCGCCGATACAACCCTTCGACGTCCTCACCTTCGCCTTCCAACACCCTCAGCCCGTGGCCCTCGAGCGTTCTCGCGACGTCAAAACCTTTCAAGTAGTCTGCCGGATGGCCCACAATGGTTACGTTGTTGTCGTCGATGACCAGCTTAACGTTGAGACCGTGCGCTACCGCATGCCGCGACGCCTCCGCATCATTGCCCTCCTGTTGCGATCCGTCCGAGCCGAACAAAAACACCGCCTTGTCACGGTTCGCACGCGCGACGCCGTTCACGAAGGGCCACATGTGACCGAGCCGGCCCGAGCTGAACATGACGCCGAGGTCCCGGTTGAGTTCCGGATGACCGTAGAGCCCTTGGCCGTATTCGCGGTACTTCAGCAACTTGTCCATCGGTATCACGCCGTTGAACGCGGCCATTGCATATTGAACCGCGACCCGGTGGCCCGCCTCGTCGAATAAAGCCGGATAGATCGCGTCGCTCCCGCGCATGAACCCGTCGGCAATCAGGACCTCCGGCACAATATCATAGGCACCGCCCGTATGCCCCGCGAGACCCTTCACGCCCGAAGCCGCCGTGAAAAAAACTATCGTGTCCCGCACGATCTGGATGTTCTCGCGAAGCTGCGCCAGGTCGTCCTCGCCGATAGCCGCCGCGGATGCATCGAGCGTGAGTCCTTTGTAGCCACTCGTATTGATCGGGAAAGTCATCGTCGCCGCCCCGTTTTCGTTTGAGTCTTCATCGTAAGCGCGCGCCATGCCCATGCGATCGTCCCCACCTGTCTGAATACACCCCGCCAAAAGCCCCGCTGTGAGTGCCGGAGTATAAAACGCAGCCGCACGCGAATTCCACCCATTTTGCTGGCAGTTTTGCGCTTTAAGCGTCGCGGCCCGCTATAATGACCCTTCCACAGTCGGGCAAGGGGAAATCGCGTGCGAACTTTAAAACGGTTGACTACTCTCTGCCTAGTCTCCATGGCGCCGCTCCTCCTCGCGGGTTGCCTCCGCAACGCCCCCGAGGGCGACATTTTTCTCGTGGGCAACGGCGCCGAACCCGAGGGGCTCGACCCTCATATCGTTACCGGCGTGCCCGAGCACCACATCTTGATTTCCCTCTTCGAGGGACTCGTGCGCATGGATCCGACGGACCTTTCACCCATTCCCGGCGTCGCCGAGCGTTGGGAAGTATCCGGCGACGGCCTGGTTTATACTTTTCATCTTCGGCCGGAGGCGAAATGGTCCAACGGAGATCCCTTAGACGCAAACGACTTCGTATACGCATGGCGCCGGATACTGACCCCGACGCTCGCCGCCGAGTACGCGTATATGCTCTACCCCATACGCAACGCGCGTGCCTACAACGAAAGTTCCATCGACGACTTTTCCGAAGTCGGTGTCCGCGTTATAGACGACCACACCCTCGAAGTGACGCTCGAAAATCCCACGCCATACTTCTTTACCCTGCAGTGTCACTACACCTGGTTTCCGGTGCACCAAGAGACGATCGAAAAATTCGGCGCGATGGACGACCGCGCCTCCAAATGGACACGCGCCGGGAACCTCGTGGGCAACGGGCCCTACCTACTCTCGCGGTGGGTGCCCAACTCCGTCATCGAGGTGCGGCCCAACCCGCACTACTGGGACCGCGCCGCCCTTCGCAACGGCGGCGTGAATTACTACCCCGTCACCGACGAGCAAACCGAAGAGCGGATGTTCCGCGCCGGTGAACTTCACGTTACCGAAGGCGTGCCTTCGACGAAGGTACCCGACTATCTTGAAAATAGCCCCGAGCTGATCCGGATCGACCCGTACATTGGCACGTACTTCTATCGGGTAAACGTGACGCGTCCCCCTTTCGACGATGTACGCGTCCGGAAAGCGCTCGCCATGACCGTCAATCGAGACGCCATCACAACTAACATCGTGCGGGCAGGGCAAACACCGGCCCATTTTCTTAGCCCACCCAACGTGGACGGTTTTACTGCCAGGGCGCATGTCCCCTACGACGTCGAACAGGCGCGCCGGCTCCTCGCCGAGGCTGGATATCCCGGCGGTGAGGGCTTCCCGGCGATCGATATCCTGTACAACACGAAGGAAACACACCAGATCATCGCAGAAGCGATCCAACAAATGTGGAAGCGTGAACTCGGCATCCAGGTTACCCTTACGAATCAAGAATGGAAGGTCTATCTGGGTTCCACCTCAAATGAGCGGCTCGATTTCGACATCGCTCGCGCGGGATGGATTGGCGACGTCGAAGATGCGATCAACTTCCTCGAATGCTTCACCACCGGCAACGGCAACAACCGCACGGGCTGGGGAAACCCCGAGTACGACGACGTCCTCGCGCGCGTCCTCAAAGAAAACGACAAGTTCAAACGACACCGCCTCTATCAAGAGGCCGAGGC
>JASJYE010000342.1 GCA_030123645.1 Candidatus Hydrogenedentota bacterium
AGTTGTGGGGTTTCTTTTCTCAAGTCACCCGCGCAGCGGGTCCGGGGCTCGCAATTGCGGCTTTGCGTGAGGCCTTCGGTTTCATCTGCTCGGTCTGTGGCCAAGGGGATCGGTGGGGCAAGCCCCACCCTACACGCTGAGTGAATCCCGCTCAAAGGCGTGGAGAGCACCGAATCTGCTCGGCCCCGACATGTCGATCGCGTCTTCTCGTCTAGGTAATGAAAACGGCAATAATTTGACATGAAATTGGGCATTAGTGTTCAATATGGGCCTCGCCCGGTTCTTTGCGGCGCTCTCGAAGTATCCCTGAATGCTCTGTGGGCTTGCTGCAACCCGTCGCGGGGCGCGATGCATAAGGAGTCAACGTTTTGGCTGACGTAGGGACATTGATACGCCGCGGATTCGGCGAAACTTCGCGGCGCGACAAGTGGTGGGTGCAGCCTCTCGTGGTCTTCACGATCCTGAGTTCTTTTATCGCGTACACGACCTGGGCGGGCTTTCAGGCCAAGAACTATTTCTATCACGAAGACGGCGCGCACTACCTCTCGCCGCTCTACTCGCCGCTGCTCTACGGCCAGGAGCATGAACCGCGGTGGGTGGGCGCGGAAGTGCCGTCGTGGTGGCCGGGATTTCTGCCCTTCTCCCCCGCTTTTCTGATTCTTATCGGCCCGGCGGGGGTGCGGCTGACGTGCTATTACTACCGGGGCGCGTATTACAAGGCCTTCTGGGCGGACCCGCCGGCGTGCTCGGTGGGCGAGCCGCGCAAGGGCTACCTGGGCGAGAACTCCCTGCCGCTCCTCCTCCAGAACATTCATCGCTATTTTTTTTATATCGGCGCGCTCTACATCCTCATCCTTGGCTACGACGCATACAAAGCCTTCTTTTTTGCAGGCGAAGACGGCTCGAATCATTTCGGTATGGGCATCGGCAGTCTCGTCTTGACGCTCAACGCCGTCCTGCTGGGCGGCTACACCTTTGGGTGCCATTGCAGCCGCCACGTCTTCTTCGGCCACTTGAATTGCTTCGGGAAGTCGCTGATCAAGAAGAAATGCTACGACTGCGTGTCGCTTCTCAACACGCATCACATGAAATGGGCGTGGGTCAGCCTGGTCTGGGTCGGTTTCACGGACGTCTACATACGCCTCTGCGCGGCGGGCATCTGGAACGATTGGAGAATCTTTTAGATGCCCGAGTTCAAAGCTTACGAACATGACGTGCTGATCATCGGCGCCGGGGGCGCGGGCCTGAGCGCGGCCATCAAGGCGTCGTCCGAGGGCGTTTCCGTTGGCGTGGTGTGCAAATCGCTCCTTGGCAAGGCGCATACGGTCATGGCCGAGGGCGGCATGGCTGCCTCGTTGGGCAACGTGGACGACCGGGACAACTGGCGGGTGCATTTCGCGGACACGATGCGCGGCGGGCAATACCTCAATAACCCGCAAATGGCTGAGCTGCACGCGAAAGAGGCCCCGGACCGTGTCAACGAGCTTGAGTCTTGGGGCGCCTTGTTCGACCGTACGCCGGACGGCAAGATCCTGCAGCGGAATTTCGGCGGCCACAAGTATCCGCGTCTCGCACATGTGGGCGACCGCACGGGTCTCGAGATGATCCGGACACTGCAGGACCACGGCATCCACCAGGGCATCGATTTCCACATGGAAGTCGCCATTATACGGCTCCTCAAAGACGGCGATCGCGTGGTCGGGGCATTCGGCTACGACCGTGAGAAGGGCCGCTTCCACGTCTTCAAGGCCAAGGCGATCATCATGGCTACCGGCGGCATCGGCCGGGCGTTCCGCGTCACGAGCAACAGTTGGGAATACACCGGGGACGGGCACGCGCTCGCCTATGACGCCGGCGCGGAACTCAAGGACATGGAATTCGTCCAGTTCCATCCGACGGGCATGGTGTGGCCACCAAGCGTGAAAGGCATTCTTGTTACCGAAGGCGTGCGCGGGGAAGGCGGCATCCTTACGAACAGCGAAGGCCGCCGCTTCATGTTCGATGACATCCCGGAGCTTTACGTCAGCTCGACCGCGGACAATCCTGAGGAGGGCTGGCGCTATACGCAAGGCGACCGCGACGCACGCAGGCCTCCCGAGCTGCTCACGCGCGACCACGTCGCCCGGTGCATCGTGAAGCAGATTAAGGAAGGCAAGGGCAGCCCGCACGGCGGCGTGTATCTCGACATCGCATGGATCAAAGAGAAACTGCCGAACGCTGAGGAGCACATCAAGAAAAAGCTGCCGAGCATGTATCACCAGTTCATCGAGTTGGCGGGAATCGACATCACGAAAGAGGTCATGGAAGTCGGCCCGACGACGCATTACATCATGGGCGGCATCAGCGTCGACGGCGACACGCAGATCTCAACCGTCCCCGGACTCTTCGCCTGTGGTGAATGCGCCGCCGGGCTTCACGGGGCGAACCGGCTGGGCGGCAACTCGCTGTCCGACCTGCTGGTCTTCGGAAACCGTGCCGGGCGCTTCGCGGCGCATTTCGCCGAGGAGCACGGCGAGGGCACGATCGATGAAGCGGAGATGGGCCGCATTGTGAAGGAAGCGCTTGCCCCCTTCGATCGCTACGACGACACGGCCGGAGACGGCGCTTACCAAATTCAGTCTGCACTCCAGGACACGATGCAGGACCTGGTCGGCATCGTGCGGACCCAGAAGGAAATGGAACAGGCCTTGGAGAAGATTCAAGAGTACTGGGTCCAGGCGGCGAAGGTGGGTGTGCCTGGGAACCGCGAGTACAACCCCGGCTGGCACACGGCGCTCGATCTTCACATGCTTCTGACCGTTTCCGAAGCCGTCGCGCGCGCGGGCATCGAGCGCAAGGAGAGTCGTGGCGCCCATTTCCGGGAGGACTTCCCTGACAAGGACCCCGGGCACTTCGCGGGTGTAAACAGCATTGTGTCCAAAGGGCCCGACGGCGAAATGCAGATTCGTGAGGAAGCCATCATTCCGCAGACCGCCGATCAGAAACAGATCATCGAGGAGATGCAATAGGTCATTTCCATTCTGACCTTTGAAGGAGTCCGAGCAATGCGGCGCGAATTCAACATCCTCATTGAACGAGGCGAGAAGTACTACTTTGGATATTGCCCGGAGATCCCGGGTGCCAATGGTCAGGGAGAAACGATCGAAGCCTGCAAGGACAACGTACGCGAGGCGATCGCCCTGATTCTCGAGGATCGACTCGAGGACGGATTGCGTGGAGCACCGGCGGATGCGATCCGTGAAACGGTCGTTCTGGAATGAAGCGGGAGGCTTTTCTAAAGCATCTGCGCAAGAACGGCTGTATTCTCAAGCGAGAGGGAGGGAATCACTCGATTTGGACGAAAGTAATGACAGGAACTATACAAGCGGTGCCACGACATAGAGAGATTGAAGAAGGACTAGTTCGGCACATATGTAAGGAACTTGACATCGAATCCCCTTTTTAAGGATTCGAGGAATAGCGGGTACGGTCAAGACAACATTCCAGCCGTCGGCGCAGTACAACGACTTGAAAGGAACCG
>JASJYE010000343.1 GCA_030123645.1 Candidatus Hydrogenedentota bacterium
CGTCTACGCGCTCGGTGTACCGACCATCGAATACACCGATTATTCCGACGAAGCCCTGCGGATCACTGATCACGGCTCGGCGCGACCGGAGTTCGTCACCCATTTCATCAATCACGACCGGGAAGAATTCGAGCGTTTGGTGGGCGAACTAACGGCGGCGCCTCCTCGGTCGGCCTGGCCTGAAGGCGCGACGGGAGACGAATCCGGACTCCTGGCGCGCCTCGCGGAGGACGACGGAGGGCTCCTACGGGGGCGGCCCGCTCCACTTGCCCATCCCTCGACCCCGAGTTGGGGAACTCCGTCTGGCGTCCGAGGATCGCGAAGCGGAGACCCAGGTCAGGACCAGTCGGGGTGATCCACCTCCGCGGCCTCAACTCGTTGCCCGGCCGGGTGCGGCGCCTGGCGCCAGTGAGCCCCGAGTTGCGCCTGCCCCATGTCGGCTATTTCTATTTCGTATCCGCATCGGCCTGATTGCTTACTTAGACCGGCTCAATACACACTTAGATATTTCATAAGAATTCCATGCGAATTCCATACGAAGTTCAATTGATTCCACATCGCCCTGACTGGCGCGCTCACTTGGCCTGGCCGATGCCCTACGAGGAGTGCCGCCAACCGGGAATCGATATTGCAACCAGATACCTGCGCGAAGTTGCCGCAGTCGATGACGATTTTTTACGGGACGCGCTGCTCTTGGTCTCGTTGCGAGTGGTTGTGATCTCGATCTGGAAGATGGAAGCGGCGCAGACGGCGGAAGCAGCTCATCGGCAGGGTATGTCGCTCGACGTATTTACCGAGGAACTAACCTACATCGTTGGGCAGATTGAATCCCTGCCGGCGCCGCACACTGCGATGGCAACAATGGAGGTTCCGCGGCCGCGGTTTCAGCGGCTCGACTTTCTGCGGCGTCTGAAATGGACCGCAAAATGGACACCGCTGCATCGTCTTCTGCCGGTCGTGTTGTCGTCGAATTTTGAGGCAATTTCGCTCAGTCCCCTGCTCCGGCGACAACTGGAGATGACCGGCGAGACACCAGTCTATCACATGTCCGAGGACACGCTTTGGAAGGCGCGCAAACATGCGACAGGCGAGCTCCCGAGCGGTTGGTGGGAGTTGGTCGACGGCCTTATCGAGCGGCTCGTCAATTGCTCGGGTCTCAGCGAGCCCTATCGAGGCCGCCTTCTCGTGTCGCTGCTCCAGGACGCGCGTTTTCTGGTCCGGGGCGCGGGCATGGACCTGTTGGCGCTGCGGTCGGTTCGACGGCTTCCCGAACGCGTTTGGTCGGGTACTGGTTCCCAATATTCCTCCCGTTGCATGGGGCTCGAGGTTCTGCGCCGAGGAGGGGAGGTTGTTCGTTTCTGCCATGGCGGAACGTATGGCCTGATGCGGCCTTACGGTCAGATTGCCAATCTGGAGCTTTCCGTATCGAGCGAGCTCGTCGCCTCGTCGGAAGCCCAGGCCGATCTCATTCGCCGGTCAGGCGATCTCGATTACGTCGCGAGCTATCGGTCGACGCGTATCACCGCGACGGATGGCGAACCCACGATCGGAGATTTCGTCGAAACGCTTCCGCGTCGGCCGCGCGCCCGCCGTGCAAAAGTCGTCTACGTTCTTGCGGTGTTGGCCCCGTACGGCGCCGCACCGGCCGCGAAGATTGCCAACAATATTCTCTATCTCGACTTCAACTATCATGTGCTCGAAGCGCTCCGCAGCCTGCCCATCGACGTCGTCGCCAAGCCACATCCCGGCGGCGTGTTCGGGGGACGGCGTCACCCGCTCAGCGACGGAGACGTACCCGGAGATACGCCGTTCGAACGCGTTGTCGCCGACGCAGACGTCATCGTCATGGACCAAGCCCATTCCACTGCGTTCTGGCAGATGATGTCGACCGATCGCGGCATCGTATACATCGACTGCGGCATCACGCGGTTCGACCCCAAGATCTGGCCGGACGTCGAACGGCGGTGCCAGGTGATCCGGGCCTATTACGACGACGCGAACCGGTTCCGCATCGATCGGGAAGAACTCGCAGACGCGATAGCCACGGCGGCGCGACGGACCGTCGATCCGGCACCGTTTCGCCAACTCCACATGAGCGACAACGCCGCCGTCTGATTCCAAAAGGATTGGAGTTGCGCGGCGGTTGTTTACGTTATAGAGAGTTAGAGTCTGCATCGCTAGCCACGCGGTGCTTGACTCGGAAAGGAGCAAAGTAAATGCGCGCGATTTCCGCAGTCGCCCTTGGTCCTCCACGCCGGCTGCGATCCCGAATCGCCAGCACAATCACCGAATTCGTGCCCATTTGGGTATTCCGCAAGTTGATGGAGCACAAGTTCATCAACTTCGGGGTCGAGACGACCAATATTTGCAACGCCAACTGCACGTTCTGCGGTTACCGCTTCATGCAACGCCCCAAGACGCTGATGCCGTGGGAGGTCTACGAGAAGGCTGTGCAGGAGTTCGCCAAGACGGGCGGCGGTTTGGTGAGCTTTACGCCAACCGTCGGCGATCCACTGGTCGACAAGAAAATGATCGAGCGAATCGAGTTCGCGAACCGGTTTAAGGAGATTTCCGGTGTCTTCCTTTTCACCAACGCCATCCTGCTTCATCGCTTCGATTTGGACAGGCTGCTCCGGTCGGGGCTGTCACGGATGGCTATATCGACCTTCATCGGCGACCGCAAGGGCTACAAGCGCTATTACGGCAAGGACAAATACAATCAGGTCGTGCGTAACATCATCAACATTGCGCGCCGTAACCGTGAATTGGGCTCGCCGGTGCAAATCACGCTGCATCTCAGGGTCGAAGGCGACAAACGCTCGTGGTACGATACCCAAATCTACAAGACCATCGCCGAGCTAATCGGCGAGGTGAACATCTCTTACCTGGACTCCTATGATGCCTGGGGCGGCCTGATTCGGAAGGAGGACATCCCTGAAGGCACGGCGCTGGTTCAATCGTTGCCGGTCGAAGTAAAGATGCGGTCTCCGTGCTTCGAACTATACCGGCGCGTCCATATCCTCGCCGACGGTAACGTTGGAGCTTGCGTCTGCGTTGATCTCGAGGGCGAAATCAACATCGGGAATATAACAGAACAGAGCCTCGACGAGATTTGGCACGGCGAGAAATTGAAGTCGTATCGCAGTGAATGGGTTAAGGGGAACCTGCCCAATATTTGCCGGAAATGCACCCGCTACCAAGGCGTCGACGCGTTTATCACCGAGAATCGCAAGCGCATTATGATCGAGTACCTTCGCCGTACATTTCCTCGACTTTTAAGCCGTCTAACTCGATAAGGCGAGCGCGTACCTGAGCCAGGGACGCGCACCACACAGCCGCCTCACGCCGACTACCGAACACGCTCCGCGCCACGCCGCCGTCACACCTTTGAAACACATCAACGAACACAACACTGCTCGCAGTAATAACTGCGAAAATTACGCAAACATGGCTACGCGTTCATGATCGCCGCGATCGAACGCATCTGGTCTCTGCTGGACCCTGTCCAGCGCCGACGGG
>JASJYE010000344.1 GCA_030123645.1 Candidatus Hydrogenedentota bacterium
CTTGGCGGTGGCACCCCGATAAGTCGAGCGATTGTAACGCGGACAGCCGAAGGCGTAGTAGCAGAAAATGGACACAGTATTCTTTAAGATGCCCTAAGCGGTGGTCTCTTCCGCGGGCGCCGCGTCCGCCGGAGCACCCTTCGTCGTGGCGCCTTCGGCCGGAGTGTCCGGACCTTCCCAGTTTTCGAAGCGATAGGGATCGGGCGTTTCAAAATCGAAGGTGTACCACGCCGGGTCAATGTCCACGACTGTCCCGCCGTCTCGGATAGCCTTAAGCCCTGCCAGGCCCGATATGGCCGCGTACAACCCAACCATTTGGTTCGCCTTCGGCGTTCCCTTATCGATCACGTCATTCCCGAAGGCCTCGAACTGCAACTGATCGACGGACTTATCGTTGAACACCTCGATCGGATAACCCTTCGTGTACGCATCGTTCGGCAGACCGAGCGATTTGCCCGACGTTACCGCCTCGGCGGCCTTCTTAGCGTCCATCGCCTGCTTCTTTTGCTCTTCTTCGAGCTTAATCGCCGGCTCGCCGAAGATAAAACAGTCTTTCTCCGTCAATTCGAAGGAGCCGCGATCGCCCTGTATAAGCTCGGAGGCGCCGCGCTTTCCGGTCGCTGTCGTGCTCGTATAGGTGCAGCGCACGGTGTACGGCCTGTTAATCCGCGTCTTCTTTTGGTATCGCGTGCGCCGCTGGATCGCCTGGAAGCCCACGTCGCCGGGTTTGATGTCGTATTCGTAGACCAGCGCCACGTTGTCCGGCACCTCCCGCCCGTCCCGCCAGTAGTCTAATCCGCCGGTGCCGAACACACGCGAAGGCGGCGCCCCAAGGAACCATTGGACAATGTCGATCTGGTGCGTGCAAAGCTCCGTCATAAGTCCGCCGGATGACTCCTTATACAAACGCCAGTTCAGATGCCGCTCAAGATCCGGAATGACCTTCTTCTCTTCGGGCGTCAATTCGCGCGAATGATCCACATAACGGCGCCAGTGATTGTTCCTGTGCCACTGTGCCGTCATGTGATTGATACGCCCGACCAATCCCCGCTCCACAGTCAGCCATTTCGCCTTGTTGTACTTCGGGTTGTAGCGACGCTGATGACCCACCTGGCAGAAGAGGCCCGTCTCGTGGCATTTCTTGACGATCTCGCGGCAGTCTTCGATCTCATAGCAGAGCGTCTTCTCGCAGTAGACGTACTTGCCCGCATCGAGGCAATCCATCACGATCTGATAGTGCGTGTGAAGCGGCGTCGAGATAACCACGGCGTCGAGCTCTTCCTTGTCGAGCATCTCATGATAGTTCGTATATTTCGTGACCCTGCGTTGCTCGCCTCCCGCGTTTTTCCAGCCCCCTTCGAGATGCGGCAGGTAGATATCGCAAACGGCCACGACCTCGCAATTCTCAGCGCGCGCGAGCCCGTCGCGAAGATGAAAACTCCCTTGTCCGCCCGTGCCGATACTGCCCACTCGGATCTTATCCACCGCGGCGCGCGCCTTCGCCGAATAACCCGCGGCCAATGCCGCCCCGGCGGTGAGGCCGGTGGTCTTCATGAAATCTCTACGGCCGACTGTTCTGTCCACTGCTTTCCCTCTGCTCGTTTAAGCCTATCCATATTGCGGACGGCTCGGTTGAATTCGCCGCGGGCACAATGATGGCCCGGACACCCGGGTTCTCCTCACAATATCGGCGGGTTCCCTCCGCACCCAACACCAAGAAGGCCGTGCTCAGCGCATCGGTCTCCGTTGCCGTCGCCGCTATCGCAGTCGCGCTCAACGTCTCCTTGACGGGCAGGGCCGTGCGCGGATCGATCACGTTGCAAATCTGCGCGGCTTCGACCTCCAACAACTCACCGTAGCAGCCCGAAGTCGACAGCGATTCATTGCCCAACACGACGCTCGCGATCGGCTCGCGATCATTATAGGGGTGTCTGATACGGACCTTCCAGCCTGAGTCCCCCAGTGCAAATACGGTGCTGGTGCCCGCATGCAGCAACGCATGTTGCACGCCCCGCCGCCGCAATATTTCGACCGCCAAATCAAGAGCGAAGCCCTTGCCGATACCGCCGAAATCCAGCCGGATGCCCCCGCGGTCGAATGCTACGGTGCCCGCCTCTTCGTCCACGCGCACCTTGTCCATGCCTATCAACGGCCGGACTTGTTCCAATTCCTCATCGGAGGGGATCCGGCCCACACCATCGTAGAATCCATACAGCCTCGTGAGCGGCCCGACGGTAGGGTCGAAAGCCCTGCCCGTTTTCTCGTGAATTCCTTTCGCGATCTGGATCAGCTGCACGAGGTCGGGGCCAGCGCGGACCGGCCCTTCAGCGGCATGGTTATTGATGTAGGTCGTCTGACTGTCCGGAAGCCACGAACTGATCCTCCGCTCTAGATCGTCTATGGCCTGAAAGGCCTCCCCGGCAATCTCTGCGACCGCTTCGGTGCCAGTGTCGCCGGGCCGGGCGAAAATCGTAAATACGAACTCCGTTCCCATCGCGGCGTGCGTCACGCGCACGATCCGTGGCGATGTATCGCTCTCGGCCGCGCAGGCCGTAACCCCCTCATCGCCGAAGGACGCGGGGATGCCGATAGAGGCCGAGCAAACGACAGCAAAAAGAAATGGACTCTTCATTTTCAATGAATGCTCCGCAAACTACTTCGGCCTCGCGCCGCGCCGGAGCTTAGGGTACGCCAAAGGTCACCGTCCCGCCCGTGCTTTGCCATATCGAAGCCTCACTGAAGGTGCCGGTTTCACTCGTCGTCCCGGCCGCGAAAAAGATGTTCGCGCCCGGGTTCGCCGCGTTCAGCGCCTTCGCGGCCGTATTGAAGGGATCGGCAAGCGTCCCGAAGCCGAACCTGGTAAAGGCAAAATCAACATAAACATTGTCCCGGTCAAAGGGAATCAGCGGCCAGAACAAGTCCTCGAAGGCGGCGCGCTCCAGCGTCAGGTTCGTAAACGGCTCCGTTTTAAAGGGCTCCAGCAATAGGTTCTGGTCATTGAGAATAACAGTTGGCGCCCAATGAAAAATGCTCGATCCCTCCTCCAAAGGATTTGGGGTGTAAATGGGTTGCGGAGCACCTTCAGACGCGGCCACCGCCGCCCCGTTCCACACGACCTCGCCGCTGACGTTGGCCTCAGCGCGCTCGATATTCGTCATATCGGTGTAGTTTTTGTTGACGGTGCCCTCGCGTTTGAGCTGCGACGTAAAAATGTCGTTCAGCGCCACATGCAACGAGCCCGTGTCCACGTCCATTAAACTCACAAACCCCAGCCCATGCCCCATTTCATGCATTACCGTCGAGAAAAAGTCGATTTTGCCCGGTGGAGGACTCCCGTCGATGCCGTAATACCACGTGGTTGCCCCGAGCGCACACGTGTCACAGGTTTCATCAATATCCGAGTTGAACACCGCGTCAATGTCGTCAAACAGCGTGCTCGGAACGCGCTGAGGATCCGGATCCAGATCCAGGCCCACAATCTGGTTGGCCTCCGCTACCGTAAACCACGTCAAACTGACC
>JASJYE010000043.1 GCA_030123645.1 Candidatus Hydrogenedentota bacterium
AGGTCGGTCCCTATCTGCCGTGGGCGTTGGACAGTTGAGGGGCTCTTTCCCTAGTACGAGAGGATTGGGAAGGACGAACCTCTGGTGTGCCAGTTGTCCTGCTAAGGGCACCGCTGGGTAGCCAAGTTCGGTCTGGATAACCGCTGAAAGCATCTAAGCGGGAAGCCAACCCCAAGATGAACTGTCCGGTCCCCTTTGAGGGAATAAGGCACCTCTGAGACTAAGAGGTCGATAGGCCGGAAGTGTACGCGTGTATATATAAAGACGCTTAGCTGACCGGTACTAATCCGCCGAAAGGCTGATGCCTGAGATCTTTCCTTTTGACGATTGATGTTCACTGGCATGCCACTGGCGCTCTCCTATTCCAAAACCTCTGCGGACTGTCGGGTCGCCGGCGTCGGCGATCAGATTCCCGGTGATCATAGCGAGAGGGCAACACCCGTTCCCATCCCGAACACGGCCGTTAAGCCTCTCGCGCCGATGATATCGGTCTGCGGACCGAGAAAGTAGGACATCGCCGGGTCTTTTTTTTTGTAGGCTTGAAAAGCTGGCTATGCGTCCTCAGGCCCTGCAGGCACGGCACGGGCCATCGCAGCTTCGGGTGCCGGTGCCGTCGGCGCCGCCGTCTCTGCGTCTGCGGGCTGGAAGCGTACATTGGCCGCCTGGAAAGTCCGGAGCAGGTCAGGCCGATCGACCGCCTTTTCATAGGCATGCTGCGGGTCGATGATCTCCTCCTTGACAAGCCGCGTGAACTCCTGGTTGAGCAGCGTCATGCCCTCCTTCTTGGCGGTCTGCATCACACTTTGCATTTGGCTGCATTTGCCTTCGCGAATTAGCGCGGCGATGGCCTGATTCACGACAAGCACCTCAATCGCAGCGACGCGGCCGCCACCGATTTTCTTGATGAGCGTCTGCGCGACTACCCCCTTGAGCGCGTCGGCAAGCATTGTGCGAATTTGAGCCTGCTGTCCCGCTGGGAACTGGTCGATGAGCCGGTCGACCGTGCCGATGGCAGTGGTCGTGTGGAGCGTTCCGAAAACCAGATGGCCCGTTTCGGCCGTTTCGATGGCGATGTGTGTAGTCTCGAGATCGCGCATCTCACCCACCAGTACGATGTCCGGGTCCTCCCGGAGCGCCGCCCGCAGTGCGGAACTGAAACTTTCGGTGTGACTGCCGACCTCGCGTTGATTGATGAGGCAGCGCTTATTCGAATGGACGAACTCGATCGGGTCCTCGATCGTGATGATATGGTCGGCGCGAGTTTGATTGATGTGGTCGATCATCGCGGCCAGGGTTGTGGATTTTCCGCTTCCCGTCGGCCCGGTGACCAACACAAGGCCCTTGGGCAAAGTGCAAAAATTTAGAACGGCTTTCGGGAGATTTAGCTCTTGGACGGTCAGGATTTCCGAGGGAATTAACCGGAACACGCCCCCGATGCCTTTGTGATCGTGGAAGATGTTGCAGCGGTACCTGCCGGCTCCGTCGAGCTCATAGGCAAAGTCCGTGTCGCTAGTCTCGTTAAATTCGTCTTCGTTCGACTTAGGCATTATCTCGTAGATCAGGCCCTTGATTCGCCTGGAGTCGAGAGGCTCGTCGTTTTTCAACGGCAGAATTGACCCGTCCTTGCGAAACATGGGCTTACAGCCGGTGCTGAGATGCAGGTCAGACGCGCCATGCTCGACCATGAGTTTGAAATAGCGGTCAATTTCGGCCATTATTCAGAATCCCCCCTAGTTCGCCCCTTTTGGGGACTGTAACACGCATTTTTCATATAGGCAAACGGGCTCGGCTGGTGGCAGTGTATTTAGGCTGTAAACATTTTCACTCTAGGCACTTACCACGCCGAGACGGACGCGGGGGGACTCAGGCTGAATGGCGTCCAAGGTAGCTGAGCGGGCGATATTTCCCGCGGAAACACCTGGACACTGATAAAGATACAAATTAAGCCTAAAACGGCATGAAGTTAACGTACAAATTCCATGAAAACGCATTTTTTATAGGATACTTTGACTTTTAGACAATAGATAATCTTGACATCCATAGCTAGCATTTACAATACTGAAGCGTTGTAAGTGAAGACGGCCCAAGCGGAGGGGATGAGTCATGACCATTGACCAGATTATGTTCCTCGGGCGCGATGCAATGATCGTGACATTGCTGCTGGCGGCGCCGATGCTGCTTTCCGGGATGATCATCGGGCTGTTGGTGAGCATTCTGCAGTCCGTAACGCAGATCCAGGAAATAACCCTGACCTTCGTCCCCAAGATATTCGTGGTCCTTCTGTCATTTGTATTGTTCATGCCCTGGATGGGGGACACGCTTCTAGGCTTCGTGGTGCCTCTCCTGGCAAATCTGGATACTGTAGTGCGTTAAGAAATGATCGCCGAGATCGAAATTCTGAAGCTGTTTCTGCTGGTGGCGGTACGATTCTCCGGATTGATTCTTTCTGCGCCGGTGCTCAGCTCGGCCAATTTTCCGGTTTTGGGCAAGATCGGCCTGATTGGCTTGAGCGCTTTCGTGGTGACACCGACCATCTCCAGTCTGGAATCGACCTTGCCCGGCGAACCTTTCGAGTTCGCGCTGATGGCCATCGGCGAGCTCCTCATCGGGTTGATCATCGGGCTCGTGATGCAGTTCGTGTTCGGGGCGATTCAAATCGCAGGACAGATCATGGACATACAATCGGGGTTTGGGCTGATCAATGTGTTCAATCCCGCGCTGGAAACGCAGTTTCCGATCTTTGGTTTCGTGTTTTTTATTCTGGCCATTCTGTATCTGATCACAACTTACGGCCACCATCTGATGATCCGCGCACTGGTATCGACCTTCGAGCGGGTGCCCATCGGCGGCTTCTCGCCCGATACGTCTGTCCTGGCGCAGGCGGCCGCATGGGGCAGCTTGATGTTCTACGACGCGCTGTTGATCGCGGCGCCTGTGGCCGCGGCGATGATGCTGGCGTACATAACTATGGGTCTCATGGGCCGGGTCGTGCCGCAGATTCACCTCTTTGTCGTGGGCTTTCCCCTGACCATAGCGACGTCGCTGCTCGTAGTGGCTTTTACGGTCGGGGCCTATCTGCAATTGCTGGAGGGAATGTTTACGGACATGTTCCGAAACGTCGACCGGTTGATTGATGGGCTCGGCTGAGGGCAGTTTGAGGAAGTGAGCGCAGGCCGATGGCCGATCAACCCGCGTCAGAAAAAGTATTGCCGCCTTCCCCGCGCAAGCTGCAGCAGGCGCGCGAGCGGGGCAATGTCGCCCGGAGCGCTGACCTCAACTCCGGCGTTCTACTGCTGGTGGCCTGCCTGGCCCTCTATATGTTGGGGCCGCTCACATTTAATCAGTTGATCGGGTTAACGCGATATTATTTCGCGGACGCTTCCACGATTTCGCTCGACCCCGGCGACATGCAGCCGCTCCTGGCGCAGGCCCTGCTATTAACGGTCCCGGTAGTGATCCCCTTCATGCTGGTGTTGATGGCGACCGGAATTCTCATCAACGTCACGCAGATCGGATTCATCTTCTCGATTCAGGCGCTGCAGCCGAAGCTGGAGCGCCTGAATCCTATCCGCGGGTTCCGGCGTTTCGTGAGCCTGCGCGCGCTCGTGGAGCTGGTGAAGTCGTTGACCAAGCTGGGCGTGATAGGGTACATCGCATATTCGACCGTGCGCGGGCGCATTCCTGATATCTTGGCGCTGATGCATTCGAGTCCGTGGGCAGTCGGGGTTTCGGTGTGGCATGTGTTGTTCGCGGTGTGGTGGCGTGTGGCCCTGGCGATGATTATCATCGGGCTGTTTGATTTCGCCTTTCAACGGTGGCAGTACCTACAGGATCTTCGGATGACGAGGCAGGAGGCGCAGGATGAGCTGAAGCAGTTGGAGGGCGATCCGCGGATCAAGCAGCGCGTCCGGCAGATTCAGCGGCAGATGGCGATGCAGCGGATGATGGCGGATGTCCCCGAGGCGGATGTCGTAATCACCAACCCGACGACTTATGCCGTTGCATTGCGCTACGAGGCCGGGAAGATGGAAGCGCCCACCGTAGTCGCAAAAGGGGCGAGGCGAATCGCGGAGCGCATTCGGGAGCTGGCGGTCGAGCACGACGTGCCGATTGTGGAGCGCCCCGAACTGGCGCGCGCGCTGTTTCGGCAGATTGAAATTGGCGGACACGTGCCGGAGGCGCTGTTTAGGGCCGTAGCGGAGGTACTGGCCTATATTTACGAGATCGACCGGCGCGAATCGAAGATCGCGGAGCGGATGGCAGTCACATAGGCACATACACCGGCTAAGACTAAGCCACTAGGACGGACGGATGGCGATACCGGCCAAGCAGATGCCGCGGGAATCCGGCGCCCTGATGCGGAATCAGGACGTGGTGCTGGCCGTGTGCGTGGTGGCGATACTGATCGTCCTCGTGATCCCCATCCCGACGTGGATACTCGATGTTCTGCTCTCGATCAACATCTCCATCTCGATAGTCGTCCTCCTCTCCACGATCTATCTTCTAAACCCGGTGGATTTTGCCGTATTTCCTTCGCTTCTGTTGCTGTTGACCCTATTTCGGCTCAGCTTGAACGTGGCGTCGACGCGTCTCATCCTCACGAATGCGAACGCAGGTTCGGTAATCGACGCTTTCGGCGGATTCGTGACGTCAGGAAGCTACATCGTTGGGTTCATCATCTTCTCGATACTCGTGGTCATTCAGTTCGTCGTCATTACACGCGGCGCCGGCCGAATATCTGAAGTCGCCGCGCGCTTTACCTTGGATGCCATGCCGGGGAAGCAGATGGGCGTGGACGCCGACCTTAATGCGGGGTTGATTTCCGAGGACGAGGCCCGCGAACGCCGGCGGTCTATCGAGCGCGAGGCGGACTTCTACGGCTCGATGGACGGTGCGACGAAGTTTCTACGCGGCGACGCCATCGCGGGCATTATCATTACGCTGGTAAATATTATCGGGGGCCTGATCATCGGCGTAGCGATGCGAGGATTGACGTTTACCGACGCGCTGCAGACCTATACGCGGCTCACAGTGGGCGACGGGCTCGTATCGCAGATCCCGGCGCTCGTCATCTCGACTGCCGCGGCGATGATCGTGACCCGGACGACTTCGGAGACGAATCTGGGAATCGACCTCGGGGCGCAATTGACGCGCTACCCCAAGGCCTTGGCCGTTGGGGCGGCGATGTTGGCCCTGATGGGGCTCGTCCCCGGTATGCCCACGGTACCCTTCTTGATTGTGGCCGGCGTGATAGGCACCGTCGCCTATCAATCGGGCCGGATGGAAACGCAGCGGGCAGCGGACGCGCTGGCCGAAGAGGCCCTCGCGACCGCTGAAGAGGAAGCGGCGCCCCCCCGAACCGAGGACTATCTCACCGTCGATCCGCTGAAAATAGAACTCGGCTACGGCCTGATTGCCCTCGCGGACAAAAAGCAGGGGGGCGACCTTTTAACGCGGATTCAGATTCTTCGCCAACAAATTGCGACGAAGCACGGTTTCGTCGTGCCGGTGATTCGCATCGTGGACAACATGCGGCTGCGGCCGAATGAGTATCGCGTGCTGCTCGGGGAATCGGAAATCGGGCGCTATGAACTTCTTCCGGGACATTTTCTCGCGATGAATCCGGGCTTGGTGGAGGAAGAAATTGAAGGCGTCCCGACCAAGGAGCCCGCGTTTGGCTTGCAGGCGATTTGGGTCTCAAAAGAGAGACGCGACCTGGCAGAGCGCTTGGGCTACACGATCGTGGAACCGTCGGCGGTGCTCGCAACGCATCTGACAGAATTGATCCTGGCGCATGCAGATGAGCTCGTGACGCGCGAGGACACGCAGAACCTGATCGAAAATATTAAGGTCTCGGCGAAGACGGTGGTGGATGAGCTTATTCCGAACATCATCTCGCTTGGCGAAGTACAGAAGGTCCTACACAATCTATTGATGGAACGTGTGTCGATTCGAAACCTCCAGGTCATCTTGGAGGTGCTTGCGAATTACGGCCCGCGCACAAAGGACACGGATGTTCTCACTGAATACGTCCGTCATGCCTTCGCGCGGCAGATATGCGCAGAGTATAAGGACGAGGAAGGAGTGCTCCGCGTCGCCACACTTTCCCCGGCCCTCGAAAAAGAAATTGGAGACGCCGTCAAATCGACTGAAACGGGGGAGTACGTACCGCTCGACCCGGCCCGGACGGATGCCATCGCTCAGGCGACCGCCAAGGCGGTGCAGCCTTTGGTGCAGGCGGGCCATGAGGCGGTCGTATTGACCTCCGCACAGGTACGGCGCTTCTACCGGCGGATGGTCGAGGCGGCGGTACCGAAAATTGTGGTGCTATCGTACAACGAAGTAGATGCATCCGTGCAGTTGAGCAGCGAGGGCCAGATCGACGCCTAGCGCAATTGGTTGACAAGGTGGCGAATTCTGATAAAAATCGGTATGATATGCTGTTGTGTATGGGGTTAATCGAACCTGATGCGGCAAACCTTTCATAAATTTAGAGCTCAGACGCTGGATCAAGCCTATCTGGCGATGCGCCGCAGTCTTGGCGATGAGGCGATTGTCGTGCGTACGGCAACCGTCCCCTACGGCGGGATCATGGGACGGCTGATCGGCCAGACCATGGTCGAGCTGACCGCGTCTGCAACCGTGGATGAAGGGACAGGGAGTATCGCCTCACGGCGGCTGAGCGCGATGGAGAAGAAGTACCTTGCCGCTGGGACGACCGCCGACAGTTATCGGCCTGCTCGCCCGGTAGCGGAGCGTACACCCTTGGGAAGTGACGAGCGCGTAAAGGACACGGTCGCGTTTTTTAAAAGACTGATTGGCGAGGCACAGCGCCGCATGGGTACCGCTGCGGCAGCAAACGCCCATCGCGACAGCGCACCGACCGGCCGCCCGACGCCCCCGATGGAGGACGGCAACGCGGCCCGCGCCGAGCTTCTCCCCTTCGAAGCGCCCGAGCGCGACGCATCGCCTGAAACTTCCATAGATGAGATTCGCGAAGACATTGGCGAGATGCGGGACATGTTGAACGTCCTCTCCGCGGAAGTGCCCGGCGCGGGGCTGCCGCAGGAGTTCGTGCAGCACTATCAGATGCTCCTTAAGCACGGTGTCACACGTGCGCGGGCTGCAAACCTCGTGAAGACTGCGTCTCGGCGCGGCGATCTCCGAGCCTTCCGCGATCCAAGGGTGTTTCTTGAGCGCTTGAAGATGGAAATTCGGCGCTTGGTGACCGTTACCGGAGGGATCGCGTTGAGCGCTGGGACGCGCAAGGTGGTCGCGCTTGTCGGCGCGACTGGCGTGGGAAAGACGACAAATCTGGCCAAGCTCGCTGCGTTGTATTCCGTGCAGGAGCGCGCGGGCGTGGGCGTGATTACCACGGATACCTACCGTGTCGCGGCGACGGATCAGCTTCAGGTATATACGAACATCATCGATATCGACATGAAGATCGTGCATGATCGGGCGGAGATGAAGGCCGCCCTGCGAGATTATAATCGGCGCGATCTGGTGCTAATCGATACGGCCGGGGGAAGCCCCTTCAATCGGGAACAGATGACGGAGCTGCGCAGTCTGCTGGACGTTGCACAGCCCCAGGAAGTGCATCTGTTGGTCAGCGCCAACACGGCGCTGGAAGACGTGCGCGACGTCGTGACGCATTTCTCCGTTTTGAATCCGACGGCCCTCTTCTTTACCAAACTCGATGAAACCAAGCGGTATGGGCCGCTTTTCTGCCTCACGGCGGAAGCAGGGCTGCCCTTAAGCTACTTTAGTCTCGGGCAGAATGTGCCCGATGACATCATGCCGGCCAGCTCGGGCACTTTGGCGAAACTCGTAATAGAAGGTGGAAACGACGGTGGCGGAACAAGCTCAAAATCTACGTAATTTCATCCGGAAGGACCGTGGGCACGCGCGCGTCATCGCCGTGACCAGCGGCAAGGGCGGTGTCGGCAAGACCAGCATAAGCGTAAACCTCGCGATCTCGCTGGCCGAGAAAGGCAATCGTGTAATCCTGCTCGACGCCGACCTTGGCCTGGCGAACGTCGAGGTGCTGCTGGGGCTGAACTCTATTTATAACGTGCAGCATGTCATTAGCGGCGAGAAATCCATGGCCCAAATCCTGGTGAAAGGGCCGGGGGGCGTGGGAGTCGTGCCGGGTACGTCGGGTTTATCGAAGCTAGCGGACCTGAGTGTGAAGGCTCGCGACAACATTATGGCCGGTCTCAAGCAACTTCAAGAGCGGGCGGACTTCATTGTGATCGACACGATGGCGGGCATCGGCCGCAGCGCGGTAGCCTTCGTCGTCGCAGCGGACGAAGTAATCTTGATATCGACACCGGAGCCCTCCGCGATCATCGACGCATACGGAATGCTGAAAACGACGTACCAGAAACGCGACGACGCAGTGGTCCGGTTGGTTGTCAACATGGTGCTCAACAAGAAGCAGGCTTCGCTCGTTTATTCGAAGTTGTCGAACGCGGCCCAGCAATATCTCGGGCGAAAGTTGTCTTATCTCGGCATGATTCCCCGTGACCCGCGTGTCTCGCAGGCCGTCATGCAGAGCCATCCGTTCTGTATCCGATATCCGTCGAGTGCCGCGGCCAGGAGCGTGAAGGATATCGCGGACCGCCTCATCAACCAGAGGGCCGTGGCAGGGCCCGGCACGGACAGTTTCCTGAGGCGCTTCGCGCAGACGTTTGGGATTCCCAGCAGCGCCTAGCACTACAACCCTAGGTCTGGCTGGCGAACGGCAGCTAACATCGTGCAAATCAACAAGTTGCACTCGCGAGCTTCGCTGAGCAAAACGGGGGCTTTTGAGCTTTTCCAAAAGTAGTCCTCGCGAGCATGCGAGCAGGGACTGTGGAGCTGGTGAAAAACCAATCACCGGCCCAAAAACAGCGACTTTAGTGAAATCTAGCGTTGTCGTGCTAGCAGCCCATGCCTCGCTATCGCGATGCTTTTACCACGAGCCGCTGGCGTTTCTTGGTGGGGCGCCGTTTGCGCGCGGCATGGCGCTTCGCGGATTCGAGCGTGTTTCTGAGCAGCATCGTGATTGTCATCGGCCCCACACCGCCGGGGACGGGACTGATAGCCCGGGCCTTCTTGCTGACATTTTTGAAATCCACATCCCCTACAAGTCGATAGCCCGATTTCTTCGTCTTGTCCTCGACCCGATTCGTACCCACGTCGATCACGACAACGCCTTCCTTCACCATTCGCGATTTCACGAATTCAGGGGAGCCGATGGCGGCGATAAGAATGTCTGCTTCGCGGGTAATCTTCGCGAGATTTTTTGTCCGCGAATGACAGACCGTAACGGTAGCGTTTGCCCCGGGGGCTTTCTGCATCAGGATGGCCGCCATGGGCTTGCCGACGGTCTTCGAGCGCCCGAGGATCACGACGTGCTTGCCGGCGGGGTCGTAGCCGGAGCGGAGGAGCAGTTCCTGGCAGCCCCTGGGCGTGCAGGGGACGAACGACTCCTCGCCGTTAAGGAGTTTCCCCACGTTGATCGGATGGAATCCGTCCACGTCTTTCTCGGGTGAAATCGTGTTAAGGACCTTCGCTTCGCTGATTTGCTTCGGAAGCGGGAGTTGCACGAGGATTCCGTGCACTTTCGGGTCCGCGTTGAGCTTATCGATCAGGTTAAGCAGGCGCCGCTCGGAGCACGTCTTCGCCAGGTCGTAATCAAAGGAGACAATCCCGAGATCGGCGCAGGCCCGCTTCTTCATGCGGACGTAGACCTGGCTGGCCGGGTCTTCGCCGACCAAGACGACCGCAAGACCCGGCACGATCTTGCGCTTGGCGAGCGCTTTGACCTCAAGCGCGATTTCAGCGCGGATTTCAGCGGCGATCTTCGTACCGTCGATGAGCTTGGCCAAGCTGCGTTCCCCCTCAGATCAATGGAAAGACGAAATAATAACGGAGCCGATCGGTGCGATCAAGGGCCGGGCGCTTTCGGAGACGCGGGATGGATGCCGCCCCAAGTGCCGTGGGGATTGCAGGTATGGGACCGTCTTGATAGAATGATTCGCTCAAGGAGGACAGGCGATGGAAGAGAGTATCGAGACGCGTATCGCTCAACTCGGGAAGCGCGACGAGAGCTGGGTGAATCGGCGGGACGCCGCAGAGGAACTCGGGCGCACCGCGACTAAGTCGGTCGAGGCGCTTCGGGCACACGTCGAGGATGAAGATACGGACGTGCGCGCCATGGTCATCAAGGCGCTCGGTTGGGCCAAGGCTGGCCTCGAAGGGGTGCAGCCCGTGGCACAGGAACGGGCCTACACGCTCGAGGAACTGGCGAAGTCCGTCGAAAAGCCGGGAAGCCGCGAAATCTCGCCGAAAGGCGACGGCTTCGAGATCTCGGTCACGTTGCGCGAGGGCCGGTCGCAGAAAGTATTGGCCGAACCCGCGAAATCGCAAGCCGAAAAGGACACCATCCGCCTTTCCACGCGCTGCGGCCCCGCTACCGGCAAAGTGTTCAGGTGGGCCTTACGAAACAATGCCAGCCTGTCGCATTGCGCGCTCGCGCTCTCAGACGAAGGCGGTGAGGAGATGCTGGTTATGGTAAACTCGTTCCTCGCCGACGCCGTGACTCCCGCGGAATTCAAATCTTCGGTGAAGGAACTCGCGTATTACGGCGATTGGGTGGAATCGAAACTAACGGATGGAGACGTTTTCTAATGGGCGGTGAAGAATCGTACGAGAACGCAGACCTTGTCGGCGCAGACCTGCGCGGGAAGGATCTCTCGGGCCGGAATTTTTCCGGTGCGAACTTAACCCGTGCGCGGCTGAGCGGTGCGAAGCTAGCGGGGGCGGACTTTTCTGGCGCGAATTTGTACCAATGCTTCCTGGATCATACGGACCTTCAGGGGGCGAGCTTCGAGAACGCGAACCTGGAATTCGCGGTCTTGGGCGCGGCAGACGTTTCGGGGGCCAACTTTAAGGGGGCGAACATGAAGCGCTGTAACCTTGTGGGAACGAAGGGGCATGGGGCGGATCTGAGCGGCGTCGACCTGTATTATTCGCGGCCGGGCAATGCGGATTTCGAAGGGGCGACCTTCGCCGGGGCGAACATCGAACGGGCGATCTTCCGGCGGGCGAACTTGGCGAATGCAGATCTGAGTGATACCACCGGCCAGGCCAACTTCGAAAATGCGAATCTGGAAGGAGCTAAACAATGATCCTTGGACATTTCCGGTTGAATCCGATCGAGGTAAACGCTTTTATTTTTGCCTGTCCCGACACGAAGGAGGCCGTGCTGGTGGATGTGGGCGAGTGGGACCCGCGTCTGGCGCAATTTGTCGAGGAAATGGGGCTGACGCTTTCGACGATTTTCATTACGCATGAGCACCACGACCACGTCGAGGGGCTTCCCGAGGCCGCCAAGCATTTCGGCGCGACGGTTATCAGCGGCACGGATCGACCCGGAGGCTATAAGGCGGACCGGGTCGTCGGCCACGGCGACGAATTTTCAGTCGGCAAAATGACTGGAAAGACGGTGGACACTTCGGGGCATACGCCGGTGGGCCTTAGTCTTATCTTTCCGGGGACGGTCTTCACGGGCGATGCGCTTTTTGCTGGTTCTGTAGGAGGCACCTCGTCGCCGGAGAACTATGAGCGGCAGATCGAAAATATCCGCAAGAACCTGTTCACGCTGCCCGGAGAGTACGAGGTGCACACCGGACACGGCCCCAGCACGACGATCGGCGTCGAACG
>JASJYE010000345.1 GCA_030123645.1 Candidatus Hydrogenedentota bacterium
TGATAGACGTGGAAGTAGTTAGAGGGCGGCCATGATGTTGGCCGCGTCGAATCGAAAAGGCTGCCGTCCCGCCTCGCGCTTGAATGCGTCGTCGTGCTCTGTGCCTGCCCGTCTGGAACGATCCGGGAGCCGGGTCGATGCAACAACGCGCCCGTGCCTGGCTCGAGATAAACTGTATGCATTGCCATAATACAAACGGCACCGGGAACACGACCGGCTTCCACCTGAGCTATAGGAGGCACGACCCCCCAAAGTATGGGATGATGAAGCCGCCCGTCGCGGCGGGCCGTGGCTCCGGCGGGCTGAATTTTGATATCGTCCCAGGCAAACTGGAGGAATCCATCCTGATGTATCGCAGCGAGTCGACCAATCCCGGGATCATGATGCCTGAGCTGCCCCGGCGCATGACCGACGATGAAGGGAACGCGCTGGTCCGTGACTGGATCCGCTCGTTGCATCCCGAGAATCTCAAGTTAGATGATGGCGATTAGGAGCAGCGCGGGGATACCCTAAGACCGCGTGCGAATCATGGGAGCGTTGATGGAACTCGAGCGCAAAGGCAAGTTTTGTGACATGGTTGACGGCACAACCCCGCTGCCACCTGTCAGCCAGCTTCTGGGCTGGAAGCTTCTCGAGATGGACCCGGAAAAGGGACGGATCCGCGCCCAATTCGAGGCTAAGCGCGAGTTCCTGAGTGGCGTCGGCAACGTTCAGGGCGGCATCCTCACGGCCATGCTCGACGACGTCATGGGCTCTGCCCTCGTATGCACGCTGCCCCCGGGCCATTTGCTGCCGGTTGTCGAACTGAAGACAAGTTTCATGCGCCCGGCGAAGTTGGGTCCGATTTTTGCCACGGGGCGTGTGGTCTTTAAGGCTAAGTCAATTGCTTTTGTTGAAGGGACGCTCCGAGATGAAGCGGGCAAATTGATCGCCACAGCCTCCGCTACAATGCGGATCATCTCGCCGCAACCCGAAAAGGAGTCGTCATGAGTGAAGTACCCTGCGATGAATTAATGGATTTCGTGCTCGAACGCAGCGAGTTGTTTTCGAGACTCGATCCGGAGACTATCAATAACATTGGAAAGAAATGCGACCTCGTCCGGTTTAACCGAGGAGAGAACGTGTTTCGGGAAGGCGACCGAGCCGATTACATGTACGTCATCGGCGAAGGAGAGGTCGCCGTGTTCAAGGTGGTGGGCCAGGGCGAGCACGAGCTCATGCGCTTGGGCGTCGGGTCGCATTTCGGCGAAATGGCGATGATTTCTTCGGCCCGGCGAAATGCGACCATCCGCGCCATGTCGGACTTGCTGTGCGTCAGGATGAATGAGACGTCGTTCAACGCGCTTATGGAATCCGAAGCACGTTTCGCACAGCGAATGCTGAAGGCGCTTGCTGAACGCCTCCGCGATACCGACGAGGCCGCCATGCAGGACATGGTCCTCGCGCATCAGGCCCTGAGTTTTTCGCTCGCGAAACTGGCCGACTCGCGCGACCCGGAAACCGGGGGGCACCTCTACCGGGTCCGCGAATACTGCGTGCTTCTATCGGAACTTCTGCGCAATCACCCGAAATACGCAGACGTGATCACGGATAGTTTTGTCGAAAACATATATCTTGTCGCGCCGCTACATGACATCGGGAAGGTGGCCATCCCGGACGGCATCTTGTTGAAGAACGGCAAGCTCACCGATGCTGAATTCGAGATCATGTCGACCCACACTTTGCTCGGAGCGGAGGCCGTCGACACCGTGCTCGAGTTTTGCGATTTCGAACTCTTCCACATGGCGAAGCGGGTCATCCTCGGGCATCACGAGCGCTTCGATGGACTCGGCTATCCGCGCGGGGTGATGGGGGAGGCGATTCCCATCGAGGCGCGCATCATGTCCCTGGCCGACATCTATGATGCCTTGCTTTCCGAGCGCGTGTATAAACGCGCCTTCGATTACCAAGAAACCCGAAACGAGATCAGAGCGCATTCCGGATCGCGCTTCGACCCGGTAATGGTCGAAGTCATGCTGGATCATATTGAGGAGTTCGAGGACATCCACCGGAAGTTCAGCGAAGGCGCGAAGGATCATTCGAGCGTCGAGTAACCGCCAGGGCGCCTGGGACTTCCCTGCCGCGCGGCAGCGCCGCATATGCGCGAAGTCGCCAAGCTCGAGATCGCCGAGCACGGCGCACCCCAGGAAAAAACCGGGTAATCGTCAACGTTTCATCGACCTCCGGGCTTCACGGGAACGTCGGCCAGGCGAACTATTCCACCAACAAGATGGGGATCGTCGGGCTCACGAAATGCATCGCCAATGGAATGCGCGGAAGGGCCACCACCGGTAACCCGCTCAGGCGTCCGGGCTCGCCGGAAGAGGGTGCAGGCGGCATCCTCATGATGGCCTCGCCCCTCGCCTCATAGGTCAACGGGCACTGCCTGGAAGTCACCGGCGGCGCGGGGATATAGACCCGCAATCGGCGTCTGCGAAACCAACTTTCTTAGACAGGATTAACAGGATAGACATGATTGTCTTATATAGATGACACAGTGACGGGCACTAAGAACCCTCAAAACTTCTCCGTGCTCTCTGTGTCTCCGTGTTTAGAGTAATGTGCCTTATGATCGTTTAGCGCCGATAGTAATCATGTTCATCTTGTTAATCCTGTCAGAAAAAGGGCCAGGCTTAGCCTAAATTTCGATTCCCAATTGGACCAGGGCGGCTTCGGCTGCTCCGGCCCAGTTCTTGTTCGCGGCAGGACTCGCCGGGCTTGGGTGAAGAATGCGCCCAATCGCAAGGTCGCGTTCACCCAGTGCGGCCTTCGCGCGGTCCTCGGCGAATTTACCTATGCCTACGACCCAATGCGGCTCGAGTTCATCGACCAGCCGCCGTAGCGCGCGGTCGCACGCATCGAATAGCGGCGCTCTCTCAGCAGCAGGCAGTTTATCCGGCGTGCGGTTCCGGCCGGACGCTTCCAAAAAACATAACGGACAATAATTCCATACGAAGAAGCTCTCGAAGAATTCTTCCGGCGCTCCGAAGCGATCGCGGACCCAGCCCCAAAGCCGCGTGCCGCTGACCTCGCTCCGTTCGCAGTCGAAACCCAGAACGCGCCGCTTCGGATGCTCCGGCTCCGGCTTGCCCACGGGCTCTTCAATCCCCATCCAATCGCGAACCATCGACACGTCGCCGAAGGGCACGCCTGTCTGTGCCATGCCGAAAGGGCCAGGGTTCATACCGACAAACAACACTTCTTTCCGGCCGGATGCGAACCTCCGAAGGTACTCCGCGTGCGGCGCACTCGCGTACACCAGCGGGTTGTACACATGTGTAACTGGCGCGCTGAAGGCGAGGTTCTCGACGTCTCGCACGAGCTTTGCTGAAGTGCGATCAGGGGACATGGCAGCCGAGTATAACAGAGGCCCAAAAACAGGGACTTTTGAGCCCTTCCAAAAGTAGTACCAAGCGAAGCGAGGCACGAGCGGAGACGGGACTGT
>JASJYE010000346.1 GCA_030123645.1 Candidatus Hydrogenedentota bacterium
GAGGTCCGCGCGAAGGTCAGTCTATCCGACCTGATCGGTCGCCGTGTCGAACTCCAGAGGAAGGGCTCCGAATTCTCCGGGCTCTGCCCGTTCCATAATGAAAAAACGCCGTCATTCACCGTGAGCGATGAGAAGGGATTCTGGCATTGCTTCGGCTGCGGCGCCCATGGCGATATCTTCGGCTTTGTCATGCGGATGGAAGGCATCTCAAACTTCCGCGAGGGCGTCAAACTGGTTTGTGATGGTGCCGGTATCTCGATGCCGGGCACGGATTCGAAGCCGGATATCGGTGGTGAGCAAAAGACAAAATGGACGCCGATTTCGCCGGTCCCTGCCGATGCCCCGGGCCCATCGTTTCAGCATCATCGATTGGGCTCGCCGTCGCCGGATGGCATATGGGCGTATCGGAATGCCGAGAGCCGGGTGGTCGGCTATGTCGTCCGGTTTGATAAGCCGGACGGCGGCAAGGAAATCCTGCCATTCGTACTCTGCGAAACCCAGGACGGTCGGAAGCAATGGCGCTGGCAGGGATTCCCGGTGCCGCGACCGCTCTACGGCCTCGAAGTGCTCGCTGCAAAGCCCGATGCCAACGTCGTGATCGTCGAGGGCGAGAAGGCTTGCGACGCCGCGCGCCAGCTATTTCCAAGCCTCGCAGTCGTGACGTGGGTTGGCGGGACAAATGCAATTCTCAAGATTGATTGGTCACCGCTCAAGGGCCGCAAGGTGGTGATCTGTCCCGATGCCGATGAGCCTGGTCGTACCGCCGCCGATGGTCACCTCGACGAGAGCGGATTCTTCAAGCGCGGAATCGCGCAAATATTGACCGATATCGCTGAGGGCGTTCGCGTCGTGGACCCACCGGCCGACGTTCCGAAGGGCTGGGATCTGGCCGACGCGCTGGCCGATGGTTGTACTCCCGACCAGGCCCTGGCGACTTTGAAGGAGAACATGCGCGAGCCAACGCCGGAGCCACTGGCGCCAGATGATATACCGCTGAGCGACGATGACGATTCCTCGCTTGATGCAAAGTGTGCTGAATTCTCGATGTCGGACACCGGAAACGCCGAGCGCCTTATCGCCCGCCATGGAAAAGACATTATCTGCATCTCGCGGGTTGGATGGGCAGTGTGGGACGGCCGTCGGTTTGTCGATGACGAATTGAAGAAGCGGATTCGACTGGCCAAAAAGACGGCAGGTGCGATTGAGCGCGAGGCCATCCACATCCACAACTCGGACCCGAAGATCGAGCAGGCGATGCAAACGAAGCGGATCAAATTCTCTGTTTTGTCGAGAAACGCCAAACAGGTGAACAATATGATCGCGATGGCCGAGCCCGAGCAACTGCTCAAAGGCTCGGAAATGGATGCCGACAAATGGCTGTTCAACTGCGAGGACGGTACGATCGATCTGCGCACCGGGCTGCAGCACAAACCTATTCGAAGCGACCGGATTACCAAAATGGCGCCGGTGATCTACGACAGACACGCGACCTGTCCGGCGTTCGACGCGTTTCTCTGCGAGGTGTTTGGCGTGAACATAGACGCCGACGACGAAGGCAGCGACGCCGCCGAACTAATCTCATTCGTCCTTCGCGCCATCGGCTATAGCCTGACCGGCGACACCAGCGAACATGTCATGTTCATCCTGTATGGTGCTGGCCGGAACGGTAAATCGACGCTCCTCGAGACGCTGGCTCACGTGTTCGGCGATTACGCCATGAACACCACCGCCGACACCTTCATGTCGATCGGCAAAGGCACCGGCATTCCCAACGATATCGCACGGCTCAAAGGCGCTCGGTTTGTCACCGCTGTGGAGTCGGCCGCCGGCCGCCGGATGAATGAGGCTCTGGTGAAGCAAGCGACTGGCGGTGACACCATGACGGCGCGGTTTCTGAATAAGGAATATTTCGATTTCAAACCACAGTTCAAGCTCTGGCTCGGTACCAATCACAAGCCCGACGTCCGCGGCACTGATCGCGCAATCTGGTCGCGCCTGGTGTTGATTCCGTTCACCGAGACTTTCTATCGCGCTGACGACCCTGGCCGTCCAGCCGACGCCCGGCTCATCGACCCGAACCTCTTGGAAAAGCTGAAACTCGAGGCGCCCGGAATCATGCGCAGGGCCGTCGAGGGGTGCCTGGATTGGCAGCGTGGCGGGCTCCGGCCACCGGCCATCGTTCGGGCGGCCATATCCGGCTACAGGGCCGAGCAGGACGTTGTCGGCGAGTTCATCGAGGCGCAATGCGATCTCGACCCGAAAGTTATGGGCCTCGCCGGAGAGTTATACAAAAGTTACATAACTTGGGCGAATCAGAACGGAGTTGCGGAACTTTCGACGACAAATTTCGGAATAAGTTTGGGTGATCGTGGCCTGATTAAGGATCGAATGGGGGGGCACAGAATTTGGAAAGGCATTGATGTAAAAGACGAATTCAAAATCAAGCTGGTGCCAATTCATGATTGACCTGGCGCATGACACGTTTGACGCCTTGACGCGTTTTCTCTGGTTCGCCCTTAACGCGGTCAAACATGCATTGAGGCAGGACCGGGGATTCCGCGTCAAGGCGTCAAACGTGTCACGGGGGACCAACTCCGTTCAACACCGAGGCCATGCCGCCGGGCCTTGACGGCGGTACAATAGGAAACCGAAACCATGACGAATCAATACCACTTGGTTACTCGCACAAACCCGGAAACCGGCAATGATGTAACGTGCAAGTCTTGCGGAGATAAAATCGGGGGCGGCGTTTTCTGGCTGGAGGTTTTCAATCCCGAAGCACGCTACGATTCCTACGAACCCGACTATTGGCCAATTTGCAGTTTGTGCGCGGCGGAAGAGGCACCCGATCTTGCCAAGCTAGTGTTTCTTGCCGAGGCGGCCGCATCGTATGCAAATGGGGGTGTTTCCACACACATTTCTGAGGCGATGAAGAAACGGGAAAATGACCCGGAGTGGCTCAAGAAAAAGCTTTTGGCAAGCTGCAACGAACTCGCCCGACGGGGATGCCATTTGCCACTCGTTGAGTTCGTGGAGGAAGAGATTGCCCGTGCAATTGAAAGCGGAAACGTCAAAACGATGCAACATGCCAAGCGGTTGTTCGAAGATAGAACACACCAATGGATGAACCAAGAAGGATTGGACATCTTAGGACGGCTCTAGAGGTGACACGCTACGACCCGATGACTTTGCACGCAGGGGCAAACTGCGCTCTACCCGGGTCACTACCTTACCAGGCTCAGACCAATCGGGTCCGGCGCCTTTCAGGCAAGCGTGCCACGCTGGCCGCGTCGGAGGCCGGCCTCAGCGGATGTACCGAGGCGAGGTTGTCCATTACCCTGGGAGGATTCCGCGCCGGGATGGGTGGGGGGTGAGAATCTCTACGGGGGGATGTTCTGGAGACCGTTTGGGCCGGTAATATTTTGTGGGCGCGAAATGGGGGGGGGGGTCTAATTACAAACTGGAT
>JASJYE010000347.1 GCA_030123645.1 Candidatus Hydrogenedentota bacterium
TCGATTCGACGCGGCCAACATCATGGCCGCCCTCTAACTACTTCCACGTCTATCATTTAACACTCTGGACCGCATGGATTTCAACGTCGGTCCCGAGCCGCACGCGCTTAGCGGCTCGCGGCCGCATCTGCGAGAGCGCCTTCGATTTAGACAGGGTGACTCCGGCGCGGGAAATTGTGGACAATTCTCGTTAGAATGGTGATAAGATATGCATTGATTGGCAGCGTAAGGAACGGCGGCAGGAGCCTCGTATGGACTAAGGAGATTTAGGCCTTTCTTCGGATCCGAAAGATATTTTGGTTTGCGCCGATAATTTTGGCCTTGTTGTTGCTCGGGGGACGCATCATTTTGGGCTCAAGCGCGGGAGTCGTCTCGCCATTCGTTTATATGATGTAGGGCATCCGCTTGCGGGTTTCTTGGGCAGCGTTTTTGACTCTCCGCAGGCTCGTCGAGTACGCTATTTCGTCGACAGTGATTGCCCGATGGCCAAATTGGTAAGGCGCCGGATTCTGGTTCCGGAGACTCTAGGTTCGATCCCTAGTCGGGCAGCCATTCCAAACATACGCCGCGGCGCGACATGCCTTCGGTGGCCCGTTCGTCTAGCCTGGCCTAGGACACCGCCCTCTCACGGCGGCGACAGGGGTTCAAATCCCCTACGGGCTACCATATCCCTGAAACTCCTGTAAATAAAGCTTTTTGTGAAAGCGGCTTGTCAAAAACACCTAAGAATGTAGGCACAAGTTGTCGAGCTTGACAAGCAACGCAAAGCGCTTACTCCAAATGATTTTCTTTCGTTAGACGCTGTCAAAGAGCGACTAATGGAGTTCCAGCATTATTACGAAAGGATTGCCAAACCTTTCAAATGGAAGTTTAGAAGACGAGACCTCGAAGAATTGTTCAAGAAAATGGAAACGGGGCCAAGCCGGAAACACGACGCGTCGGATTTTCGCAACAGGGTCTTGACCATGCCTCCTACACCGAGGGTTGAGAGGCTGCTGCGGCGCTACTTCGATACCAAGAAGCGCGCGCTAACCGACGTCGGCCGAATCGTCACCCGGGTATGGAAGGAAACCGAAGGACAGCCGCCGATGGCCCGCCGTGCGCAGGCCTTCGCGGCGACGGTCAGGGAAGTCCCGACGAAGATCTATCCCGACGAGCTTTTCGTGGGTTGGATGTGGTCCGTGCCCCGTGGCACTGAGGTGAACATGCGGGCCGTCGGTCTCGAAGGCGAGTTCGACACGCTGGCCACGCGCCCACACACGCCCTTTCTCATCGATGAGGAGGACTGCCGCGCCTCAAATTGGCGATATCTATCGGAGGAGTGATTCATGATCTTAGCAGTTTTCGTATAGTTAGTATTGTTGCAAAGGCCGCACAGTCTGACAACTTTCTGGATCTGCAATTCGTGCGCATGCCAAGAAGGTGTGCGAATACGTGGCATCCTAGGCTGTAAATATATACCAACATTATATTTAGCCCACTGAAGGCCATTTTCCGGCTGAACCTTGTAGTTTCCCCGCCAGGATACCACTGCCCACCCTGGCCTCTTTGCCGCCGTAGCAATCAATCTCGATCAAGCGGACCTACCGGGCAGTTGAATGTCCGTCGTCACGATTTTCAGTAAGATGCTGGGTGACTCGCGACAGTACTTTATGGTTGAATCAGGCTCAGCATCTGAAACCGTTCCAACATGGGAGACTCAATGACGATGAAAACCATCCCGACGTTCACACTATTTCTCTACATTCTCTGCATTGCCCTCGTGCAATCTCCCGCCGCCGAGGCGGCTCAGCCGAATATCCTGTTCATCCTCACCGATGACCAGGGCTGGCCGACGCTTGGCAGTTACGGCGGCGACATCGTTCCCACGCCAAACCTTGACCGCCTCGCGGCGGAAGGGGCGCGCTTCACCGCCGCCTACGTCACGCCGGTTTGCACGCCGACACGCGCCACGCTGCTATCGGGCCAATACACGGCGCGCACAGGGATGTTTCATGTGATCCTCAACCCCTGGTACGGCTCGCCCTGGGCCCGAATGGAAGAGCTTCCCGCCGTGCAACACTATCCGCGCGACGGGTTTACCATCGCCAAAGGGCTGAAGGCGGCAGGATACACCACGGGCATCATGGGCAAATGGCACCTCACCTGGGGCCGCGACGGCAACTACATGGGACTCAATCCCGAGTACGCTCATCTGTATGGCTTCGACTACGCAGGGCCGGTTATTTCGAGAGACGAATTCCAAGACGGCGGCGATCGGGGGGTCATGACGATCACGGATCAGGCCATCGAATTCATTACGAATAGCCGCGATAGGCCGTGGTTCTGTTTCGTATCTCATCACATGATCCACAGCACTGTTGTTGCGCCGGATGACATCGCGCAGGAATACCGCGACCGCGGATACAGCGACATTGGCCCGAACCGCGCGATCTATCTCGCCGGACTCGATATCATCGACCGGTCGGTTGGCAGGCTCCTGCGCACACTAGACGAACTCGGCGAAACGGACGACACCATGGTCGTATTCCTCAGTGACAACGGCGGCGTCGATGAGCGTCATGAACACCGCTCGATGCAACGGCCCCATCCCCGCGCGCCGAAATTTGGATACGATTTGCGCGAATACTCCAACGCGCCCCTTCGCGACGGCAAGGGCTCGAACTACGAAGGCGGCGTGCGAGTTCCCCTGATCGTGCGCTGGCCGGGCGCTATTAAACCGGGCACGGTGATCGACACACCCGTCCACGCCATCGACATCGCGCCGACCTTTTTAAGCGCCGCATCGGCCCCGTTCCCCAGCAACCATCACCTGGATGGCCATAGCCTGATACGCCTGATGCGAACCGGTACGGACGCTTCCCTCGACGATCGTCCGCTCTTTCAATATAACCCGTACTACGATTTCAACTGGGGCCTGACTCCCAGCGCCTCGATTCTGCGGGGCGGCTACAAGCTCATCGAGTACTTCGGCGACCGGGTCGATGCGGACAGGCAGTATATTGCAGGCCATCACATCGAACTCTACAACTTGAGCGAGGACCTGGGCGAGCGGAACGACCTGGCAACGACGGCTCCAGAGAAAGCCGCCGACCTGCTCAGTCAACTGCACGATTGGATGAAGGAACTCGGCGCGGAGATTCCTGGCCCGAATCCCCATCACGAACCCGATCGCGCCTTCGTGACGACGACCACAATGCCAGAGTGGTTGCGGTCCGCGAAATAAGTTTTCCGCTCGAACTTGAAGTCTTGCGCCGTCACGAAGGACGATTCGTTTTTCGCATCAGGAGGGACGTGTCGTGCTCCGGCGGCCCACAGGAGTACCTGCGGCCACGTCGAGTTCCACAAGTACCCCGGCGGAAAATTCCCGATTAACCCATCATTTGCGCTAAGCGAAGGCGGCGTCAGCGGCTGTAACTAAGGCCCGCAGGAACGGGAGATTAGCGTCTTTCCG
>JASJYE010000044.1 GCA_030123645.1 Candidatus Hydrogenedentota bacterium
AGACGCAAGCGAAGCGAGGCACGAGCGAAGACGTGTCTGTCCCTTTTCTTGCCTCTACGAGAAACGGGAAGCGGATGGGGGAAATATGTTACAGTTGGTCGGTTTTTTCGCCGATGGGCGTGGCCCATCTATCCCACTTCGGGGGCGTTCTGTTTGCCCGGCAACCGGAGCCGTGCTCCGGTGCCGGGCCTGTCCGATTCGATTTGCACGCGCTGACTAAGGAGACTGACATGGCAAAAATTACGGATATGGTAAGCATGGAAACGAAGGACGGCGTCGCCGTCGTCACGGTGGACAACCCTCCGGTAAACGCCTTGAGCGCAGGGGTGCGAACGGGCTTGTATGAGGCGGTGACCCAGGCCGATGCCGACGACTCGGTCAAGGCGATTCTTATCATGTGCGCGGGCAGGACCTATATCGCCGGCGCGGATATTAAGGAATTCGGGCAGGCGCCCCAGGGGACTCCGCTTTCCGATGTGCATACCGCCATCGAGAACGCCTCGAAGCCCGTCGTCTCCAGCATCCACGGCACGGCCTTCGGCGGCGGACTGGAGACGGCCCTGATGTGCCATTTCCGCGTGGCGGTGGCGTCTGCGCAGTTCGGACTGCCTGAAGTGAAACTGGGGATACTCCCCGGCGCGGGCGGCACGCAGCGTCTTCCCCGGGTGGTGGGCGTGCAGAAGGCGCTTGAAATGATGACCTCCGGCGACCCGGTAGGCGCGGACTTCGCGCTGGAATGCGGACTCATCGACGAAATCGTCGATGACCTCAAGGAGGGCGGGATAGCCTTCGCGAAAAAGGTCGCGGAAGAAGGCCGCCCCCTCGTTAAAGTGAGCGACTCCAACGCGAAACTCGAGGAGGCCAAGAAAGACCCCAACCTTTTTGCCAACTTCCGCAAGAGTATCGCGCGCAAGACCCGGGGTTTCGACGCGCCCGAGGCCATCGTGCAATGCGTGGAAGATGCCGTCAACAAGTCCTTTGAAGAGGGGATGAAGGGCGAACGGGAGCGCTTTGCGAAACTGGTCACGGGTGCGAAATCGGCTGCACAACGCTACTATTTCTTCGCCGAACGGCAAGCCAACAAGATCCCCGACATCCCGAAGGACATCGAACTGATTCCGGTCAAGACGGTGGGCATCATCGGCGCGGGCACCATGGGCGGCGGCATCGCCATGAATTTCGCCACGGTGGGCATCCCCGTCATCATCACGGAACCCCAACAGGAACCCATCGACCGCGGACTCGGCGTCGTGCGCAAGAATTACGAGCGCAGCGTCAAGAGCGGACGCCTCACCGCGGACGATGTCGAAACACGCATGGGGCTCATCACGCCGACGACGACGCTCGAAGACCTCAAAGACTGCGATCTCATTATTGAGGCCGTTTTCGAAAATATGGCTCTGAAGAGGGAAATATTTGGCAAGCTCGACGCGTTTATGCAAGAGGGTGCTATTCTCGCGAGTAACACATCGGCGCTTAACCTCGACGAGATCGCCTCGGCCACGAAACGCCCCGAAATGGTCATTGGGCTCCACTTTTTCAGCCCGGCCAACGTCATGAAGCTGCTTGAAGTCATCCGTGGCGAGAAGACCTCGAACGAGGTCCTCGCCACCTGCATGGCCTTGGCGAAGACCATCGGCAAAGTGGCCGCCGTGTCCGGTGTATGTCCCGGCTTCATCGGCAACCGCATGTTGGCCCAACGCGGAGTGCAGGCCCAAAAGATGATCTTCGAAGGCCCCATGCCGTGGGACGTCGATCGCGTCCTCTTCGACTTTGGGTTCCCCATGGGACCCTTTGCCATGAACGACTTGGCCGGCCTCGACATCGGCTGGGACGCCTCGAAATCGAAAGGCGAAAGCGTCCGCGACCGCCTGTGTGAGATGGATCGTCGCGGCCAGAAGACGGGTGCGGGCTACTACAACTACGATCCCAACACCCGCGAAAAGACTCCGGAACCCAAAGTGGAGGCCATTATCAACGAGTTCTCCGAGAAGATGGGCAAAACCCGCCGCGAGTTCAGCGACGAAGAAATCCTAGAACGCTGTATCTATCCCATGATCAATGAAGGCGCGAAGATTCTCGAAGAAGGCATGAGCTTTCGCCCCAGCGACATCGACGTGGTCTGGATCAACGGCTACGGCTGGCCTCTCTACCGCGGCGGCCCCATGCACTACGCCGACTCTATCGGCCTCGGCAAAGTCACCGCGCGTCTGAAGGCGTTTCAGGAGCAGGACGAAGACGATTTCTGGCAACCCGCACCGCTCATCGAGAATCTCGTGGCGGACGGCAAGGGGTTTAAGGATTTGAAGTAGCAGGTACTCAGTTATTGCGATAAAGTAGAAGACAAAGCTCGGGAGACGACCCGTATGAGGCGGGCGGCTATCCGGCAGAAAGGGAGACGTCATGCCAGACAACAACTCGCTGTTCGCTTTAGACCTGTCTGACAAATTCAAGCCAACGCTTGAGCAGGTCAAGAAATTCATCGCCGACAAGATCGAACCGGTTCAGGAGGAGTATTACGACACGCCCAATCAAGAGGACCGCTGGGCGCTGAGCGACCGGCAGACGGAACTCCTGGAGGGCCTCAAGGGCGAGGCGAAGGCGGCGGGGTTGTGGAACTTTTTCCTGCCGGATTGGAACGGGGAAGGCGTGACCAATCTGGATTTCGCCTATCTCGCGGCCGAGATGGGCAGATACCCCTTGGCGCCGGAAGTCTTCAACTGTGCCGCGCCCGACACCGGCAACATGGAAGTGCTCCACAAGTTTGGCTCTGACGCGCAGAAGGAGGAGTGGCTCAAGCCGCTATTGAACGGCGAGATCCGCTCGTGTTTCGGCATGACCGAGCCCGGGCTCGCCTCCTCCGACGCCAAGAACATCGCCACGCGGGCGATACTCGAGGGCGACGAATGGGTCATCAACGGCGAGAAATTCTACATCTCCGGCGCGGGCAGTAAGCGCTGCAAGGTCATGATCTGCATGGTGCAAACCGACCCGGATGCGCCGCGCGCACAGAAGCAGTCGCAAATCCTCGTCCCCATGGACACGCCGGGCGTTAATATTCTTGGCCCGATGCACGTATTCGGCCACGACGGCGCGCCCCACGGACACATGCACATCAAGCTGGAGGATGTCCGCGTGCCCGAAGCCAACATCATTCTGGGGCCGGGCCGCGGATTCGAAATTTCCCAAGGCCGCCTCGGGCCGGGCCGCATCCACCACTGCATGCGTTCGGTCGGCATGGCGGAAAAGGCGCTGGAGCTTATGTGCAGACGCGGCCTTTCCCGCGAGGCCTTCGGGAAACCCATCGTCAAGCTGGGCGGCAACTACGACGTCATCGCGCGCTCACGCATCGAGATCGACGGCGCCCGGCTCATGGTGTTTCAGGCCGCCCGCGCCATGGATGTCATGGGCACCAGCCAGGCCCGCATCTTTATATCGGGAATCAAAGCCTTGGTGCCCGAGATGACCTGCAACATTATCGACCGCGCGATCCAGATGCACGGCGCCACCGGCGTATCGCAGTGGACCCCCTTGGCGGCCATGTACACCGGCGCGCGCACGCTCCGTCTTGCCGACGGCCCGGACGAAGTGCACCGCATGGTCGTGGCCCGCTCCGAGCTGATGAAGTATCAATAGCATCACGAGATCTTGTCGTCGAAAACTCAATTCGGATATGAACGCGAGGGTGAGGCTCCAGTCGAGCCGCGATGTTACGCGAATACCACGCTCATCAGGAGCCTCGCCAAAGATCAAAAACGTCAGCCCAACACGACAACGCTAGATTTTACTAAAGTCGCTGAGCAAAACGGGGACTTTTGAGCTTTTCCAAAAGTAGTCCTCGCGAGCCTGCGAGCAGGGACTGTCCCTGTTTTGCGGCCTCAATGCGACGCAGGAAAAGGGACTTTCTCTCGTTTCTCTCAAGTAATGTACTGTCGCGGAATACCTTAGGCGGGAAATCGCTAATGGGCGTCGAGCGATGCGGGTTAGGTGAATTGTGAAGCTGCATGGGCTGAAGCCCATCCTACATTTACCCCCTCATCGTCATCCCCGCGGAGGTGGGGATCTCTTGAAACGGGGACGATTCCTGGGCAGAAAGGGACAGACCCGTCTTCGCTCGTGCCTCGCTCCGCTTGGGTCAGTCCCGAGCTTCTGGCGGCGGTGGTCAGGAAGGTCATGGCCATCGCCTGCGCACCTGCGCAGGCCAGCACGAGCATGAGGCAAAACGGCATTGTTCAAGTGATGCGGGAAGATCCCATGATGTTTAGTACTCCCTTGTTTTACGCAAATACAGCCCAGCGCAACATAGCAGGCTAGTTTATCGCGAATTTAGGAACCCGTCAAGCCCCTTGTCTCGTTATCAGGCGGGACTAAAACGAATAGGGGAGCAGACCGAGAGCGCTGCACAGCTTCGGCTAGGACTAAGAAGGGTGAGGCTCAGCCGCGGTTGAGCTTTTTGTTCTTCCAGTATTTCGTGCCGGCGATGTCGGCCTGGAGCATGAGGCCGGTGCCGGTCAATTGGTAGACGGCCAGGCCGTTCCGGAAACTCGCCTCGGCGTTGGCGCCCTTTTTCCAGAAGACGGCGTTGGCGTTCGCATCGGCTTCCCAACCCTTCTCGACGAAGTTGTTGAAAGTCCGTTCGTCCTCGAAGAGAAACACGACCTGGTACTTTTGGCCTCCGAGGCCGATGTTGAGACCGGCGGTCCCCATATTCATGTAGGTGCGAGTTCCCGACTTTTTCGCGACCGCGACACCCTTGCCGCCGCCAGCGGAGATCATTAGCGAGATTTTGATGTTGTCGAATACGGCATAGCCGTAGGCCTTGTTGTAGAGCTTTTTCGAGTGCGGGCTGTCGTCGAACAGGCGGTCCAGCGTTTTCTTGGCGATGGTGTTGATTTTGCTGCGCTTTTCGTCGGCTTTGCTCTGTGCGGCGGCCTGACTCGCGACGCCGAAGACGAGCGTGCCGATTACCAAGGCTGATACTAGGGACATCGCAGATTTCATAGCTTCCCCCTTTGCGCACGCGGACGAGCACCCGTGCGCGTTGTTCCAATTCCTCCCGACAATGTAATTGTAGCATAATACCCCCTCTCATGCCGGCATCGTCACATTTCAGGCCGACGCGATTTGGCATTACTGCGCCGGCGCGCCCAGTTGTTTGCTCAGATACATGTCGAGGGCTTGACCGGGTTTGCAGTTGAGTTCTCTGGCGAGGGTTTTCTCGGCGTAGGTTTTGCCTTCGCCCTGGGCGTTGCGGCAGATCCAGGCCAGGGTATCGATGGCTTTCGTATCGTTGCCTTGGGAGAGCGACTCTTCGAGTAAGGTGCGGGCGTCTGGATCACCGAGTGTGACGAGGGCGCGTTGGGTGTATGAGATCAAAGACGGGTGTGCGATGTTTTCATTGTAAACTTCGAGGGACAATTTGAGTGTATCGACCGCTTCCCGGGCGTCGATGCGGGCCAGGGCGTTGGCGAAGTATTGTCCATCGAAGGCGTAGAAGGAGTAGTGGAATTTGGGCAGATCCCTCGGGTTTGGTACGCCGCCCACCAGGCGGGATATCAACATGGCTATAAATTCGTCGCGGGTACCGAGGAGTTCACGGACCACGTCGCCTTCCGGACCGGCAGTATCGGCCCAGCGATCGTAGATGGGCGCGATGACGATGATCGCATGGCTGGGCGGGTGAAATGCGCGGCCCGGTTTGGCTTCGTCCATGATGACGTCCTTCAGCATGGGAACGACGATTCCCAATGCTTCCGCGGTCTGGCTTGCGTCAGTCAGGGGACCCATGGACAGCGGTTTGGCCAATGCGTCGAAGGTGTGTGGATAGACGGGATACATTCGTTCCCGCGCGTCACCGGACAAGGCTTCGATGGCGTCACGCACCTTGATGATTTCGTCGACGCTTAGGTCGCGGTTGAAGAAGCCGTAGGCGTAGACGAGGGGCTCCCATCGGAGATCGCGGTTGATGTCCTCTATCGTAAACAGGCTTTCGAGAGCGTCGTCGACGGCTTCGATGGTTTCGGGTTGAAGCGTTTCGTAGATGCCTCGGTCGCAGGAGAGGAGCAGCGCGGTCTGAAAAACGCCCTGGATAGAGCGGAGGCCCTTTTCGTCTTCAACTCCAAGGGCTTCAAGGGTCGCGGCTATCTTGACGATGAGCCGATCGCGTTTTTCGGGGTCGAGGCGAGCCACGATCCCCATCTCACGCACCTTGCGTTCTACCACCTCCAGGCCGGCTGGACTCTCTTGTCCATTAGCCACGAGGCAGAAACAAATCAGCCCTGCGCACAAAATCAGCCTCATCGGACTTCGAATGGCATCCACCTTGAATCTCCTCATCGTTATCACGACCATTTCTATTGCAATTCCCGTCGAAACGGATATTATGTCACGACTCCCGACCTCACTACAGGCCAATTGCGAATGTAGAGTTTGTCCTGTGCCTAGATGAGAGGAATCGCTCTGAGCACGCACAGAATTTCGCTTATGCTCCTGTTTGAAAACCACATGTAACCGGATTCGTTGAGTAGTCCACTACCCAGTTGATGCAAGGGAAGAAACGAACTAGACTGACTGGCGGCGGATGACTCCTGGGATAGCTGGAAGGAGCGGAAGGATGATGATACGGGTGAGTGTATTGGCGGCTGCGGCGGTGCTGGCGTGGCCGCTGTTGCCCGCGATGGCGGAGGATGCGGGCGGCCGGATTCAACTCGCGCAGGGACGGGGCGGATTCGCTCAAGGTGCAGCGAGACGTGAAGCGGGTTCTCCGTATGAAGACATCATCGGCCGTGCGGGGAACGGGCCGAAGTACGGGGAAGAGGCGCCGGATTTCGCGCTGATGCCGCTGAAGTTCTATGAGTTCGGGATTGACGATCGTGAAATCACCGAGGAGACGGCGGGGCTGTTGTATGAGCCGGTTCGGCTGAGCGATTTCCGCGGCAAGAAGCCGGTGGTGCTGATCTTTGGGAGCTATACCTGACCTCCTTTCCGGGCCCAGGCTGGCGCCCTCGAAGCGATGTCGAAGAAGTATGCGGACGTGGCGCAGTTTCTCGTCATTTACATTAAGGAAGCGCATCCGGCGGAGGATTGGCCGATGCGGGTCAATAAGCGCCTAAAGTTCATCAAGGACCCGACGAATCAGTTGGAGCGTTTCCAGGTTGCGACGACCTGCGTGTCGGACCTGAAGATTTCGATCCCTTGTCTGATTGATGACATGACCAACGGCACCGCGGCGGCGTACAAGGGCCATCCCGACCGCCTCTACGTCGTGGGCAAGGACGGCAAGATCGCCTATCATGGCGCGCCCGGGCCCATGGGCTTTAAGCCGGCGAACCTGGAGATGGCGCTGCGCCTTGAGCTGGTCAAGATCGGCGCGATTGAGGCCGACCGCACGACGGACTGATAGCGCTGATTGAATCGCTAAGACGGTAAGTGCGGGATAGTGTGAAAGGGACCCTACCTGGCGCGTCCCATGTGGACTGGGATGGAAAAACGGCGCTTTGGGGAGTCTTTCCAGAGTGCCGTTGCTGTTTTAGATCTACTTTGTGGGTGCCAGTTACTGAGTGCCGCCCTCGGGAGCAGATAGGGATTCTTTGGGGCTGAGCAGGTCCTCGACGGACTCGAGGAAATCGTCCAGGACGAAGGGTTTGCCGATGGCGCGATCCGCGCCGACTCCGAGGGCCATGTCGAGATAGCTGATGTCTCCGCACATGCCTCCGCCTGAAATGGCGATAATCTTCACGCCGGGATAGTCGCGGCGCAGATCCATGATGGTGTCGATGCCGCCCTTCTCGGGCATGATGATGTCCGTCACGACGAGGTCGATGCCGCCCTCAGCGTATATCTCAAGTCCCTTAATGCCGTCGCCGGCCTCGGTAACCTTGTAGCCGACGCGCTCGAGCACCGTGCGAAGGACTTCACGGATTTGAACCTCATCGTCAATGACCAGAATGTGAGCCATCGTCCCCTCTCGCTGTGAAGCCCCAAAAACTACCGGCTAAAATGTACCTGTAAACTCCGAAAAATGCCAATGTATCCATTACAAAAAATCCTCATACATTCCCATAAGAGGTTATATTATATATCTTTATATGGCAAAGTAATAAGTTGACAAAAATCCGACTGAATTTCATACCTACTGTCCGAAGCGGACGCATTTTTCGCCCGTGGACCGGGCCTAAGGAAGGGCATCTGAGGTAGTGTGCGGCGCCTCGAGACTGGCGGCCTGGGCCTGGCCCTGGGAGGGCTCGGCTGTGGGCCTGACGACGGTTGAATAGGCGAACCAGCCTAAGAGGAGCAAGCCACATACTGCGAGCCAAGTCTCGATTTCCTTGGAGACGGAAGGCCGGAAGCTCGGCCAGTTAATGAGAGGAATCCTTGGGGCAGTGGTGCGCCGAATCGGTGACTGTTCGTTGTGGGGCGTGCGCAGGGCCTCTTCCAGGTCCGAAATGAATCTCTCTGGGGAAAGTTCAAGGTGTAGACAATAGGTGCGCAAGAGTCCGGTCGCAAAACAACGATGAGGCAGTCTCTCGAGTTCCGCCTCCTCGAAGGCTTCAATCATTGCGTTGGGGATTGAGCAAGCGAGGGAGACCTCGTCTACTGAGCGGTCTAGTTCGATCCGCCGTTCTCTCAAAGCGTTGCCGTCAAACTTCAAGGTCTATCTCCTGCGTTTTCCGCGTTTCCATATCAATTCGCCCTTCCCCGCCCACGTCGCTCGCGGGAGGGCGCCTCAGCGAAGCCATATCTCCAATGGGTGCACAGGCCCACCGCATGGGAGCAACTCGCGTACCAGATCCGGCTAGAGTTCGTAAGTCTAACTGTTACAAGCTGTTAGGGGAGTACCTTTGAGGAGCAATTCTCCGGAGAAGCTACAAATTTGGGCCCATTTGGCTCGAAGGGTGCAAATTTGAACGCGGGAGCGGAGGTCTTGATATGCGGTCGCGACGCCGGAGGTAAAGGGTGCGTTTTTGGAAATTGTTTAGGTATTCTATTCTGACAATAAATAATAAGGCGCGAATCTAAGCTGATACAGCGATGAGTCATCGCGGGAGCTATTAGTTGAAACGCATTCTGGAAATTTTGTCACCGATTCTTGTGCCACTCGAGATCCCATTTAATCTGCTACTCGATGCGATCGGTCTCCAGCCAGCGCGATGGTGGTACCTGCTGTACGACGTCGTCGCAATCATCGCGGTGATACTTGTTGTGCGTTGGGGATTTGTAAAGGTATTGGGTTTCTTTAAAAAGGACAGTCTTTCCGACCAAGCTGACATTGATTCGCTGATCAAAGTGCACGGTGATTTCTCGGAGACCGTGCGGGATGCGAATACGCTGCGCGCCACGACTGCTTTCCTTAAGAAGAACAAGAGCTGGGATCGGCTGGCGCAGATCTACGTCTCGATAAACAATCACAAGGAGGCCGCGAAGTATTTCAAGAAGGCCGGCGACCACAAAATGGCCGCAGACCAGCTCTCGAAGGCGGGCTTGACGGTCAAGTCGGGACAGCTGCTGATGAAGGCTGGAGACTTCGAGACGGCGGGTCGCTACTTCATGAAGGCGGACAAGCATGGAGCGGCGGCCAAGGCCTTTTTGAAGGCGGGGAATTCGGCATCTGCGGGCGCCGCTTATGGCAAGGCGGGCAAATATAAGCAGGCGGTGGAGCTGTATCGCGAGTATTTCCATGCCCCGCGGGAAGACGCTGCCGCACAGGCACAGGCGGCGATGGCTTGTTACCAGCTACTGAGTGACGAGAGGGCGCAGGGCAAGATCTCTGAGGAAGACACGACGGCCTTGCTGTCCCCTATCGCACGGGCCTTCGAGCAGGAAAAGCGCTTCGATTTGTCGGCGGATCTCTATCGCCGGGCGGGCGAACTGGTTCGTGCCGCCGAAGTCTATGTCCTGGCCGGAAAATTGCCCGAAGCCGCGTCGTGCTACAAGGAAGCTGGCAAACCCAAGGAGGCGGCGCGGATCGGCGGCCGCGTTTACGAGCGGAACGGCCGTTGGAAGGAAGCGGGGATGGCCTATGCCGGGGCGGAGGAGTATCTGAAAGCGGGCGAATGCTTCTCGAAGGCGAAAGAGCCTGTGCGTGCGGGCGAGTTCTTTGAGAAGGCGGGGGCGCATTCACGTGCGGGCCTGATGTACGCCCAGGCCCAGCGATATGAGAACGCGGTGCAGATGTTACAGAAGGTCCCCGAGGAGGACAAGGACTTCGACATCTCGCGGGCGCTGCTGGGCCGATCCTTTTACGAGCTGCACGACTACGCGCACTGCGCGGCGACGCTCGAGAACCATTTGCTGGGCAAGCGGATCGATAAGGCGAATATGGACTACTTTTACATGCTGGCGCTCGCGAAGGAGCAGCTGGGTCTGCTAGAGCAATCGAAGGACATTCTCTATAAGATAGGCGCCGTCGATAAAAAGTTTCGCGACCTCGACCAGCGGATCTCGAGCATCGATTCGCGCATCTCGCTGATGGGCAGCAAGGCGGGGGCGACGCCAATCCCCGCGGGTGCGCAGGGCGGGGGCGACGCCGCGGTGATGACCATGGTGCAGAACACGCTGGGGCAGCGCTATACCATTGAGGCGGAACTCGGGCGCGGGGGGATGGGGGTCGTTTACCGCGCAAGGGACAAACAACTGGACCGGCAGGTGGCCCTGAAATTCCTGGGCACGCTCGTGGACAACAACGAGGAATACCGGCAGCGTTTCGTGCGTGAAGCGAAGACGGCGGCGAAGATCAATCACCCGAATATTGTGGCGATTTATGATATTAGCGCTAGCCAGGGCAAGGCCTACATCGCGATGGAATTGATCGAAGGCCAAAGCCTGCACCAGGTGATAAGGAAGAAGGGCAAGCTGCCCGTGCGCGAGGCATTGAATTATATGGCGCAAACATGTGGCGCGCTCTACGCGATCCACGAGTCGGGTATCGTCCATCGCGACATCAAGCCGGAAAATCTCGTGATCGCGAAGGGGGGCCTCGTGAAGGTGATGGACTTCGGCCTCGCGAAAGCGGAAGACAACCGCATGACGAAGGCGAATGTCGTCTTGGGGACTCCGTGCTACATGGCGCCGGAGCAGGCGATGGGTAAGGACGTTGACGCGCGGGCGGATATGTACGCGATGGGGCTCGTGCTCTACGAGATGCTCACGGGCGAAGTGCTCTTCCTCGACGGCGACGTTATCGCTCGGCAGATCGAGGAAGTGCCGCCGAAACTGAGCGAATTGGTCGAGGGGATTCCCCCGGAACTCGATGCCTTAGCGTCGAAATGTGTCGAGAAAAAGCCTGAAGACCGCTACGAGAACTGCAAAGTGCTTGTCGAAGCGCTTCGCAAGATTCCGGTGAACTAAAGAGTCCCTGCACGTTCTCTTGATGCCGAATTCCGCAAGGATTGAAGAGAACTGCCTGCGGGCAGGTTCTTCTGGACGCGGGCCCTGAGTCGTAAATAAGCACCCCCAAACAAGTTTGGCGGTGGCACCCGGCTTCATTTTGATCGGGATTCG
>JASJYE010000348.1 GCA_030123645.1 Candidatus Hydrogenedentota bacterium
CGTCTCTTACGCGCCTGGCGCCGGAACGTCCGGTTTCGTCTATGGAAGGTCCGCGCTCGTCTACGCGCCGGGTGAAGGGGAGGCCGGAACGTCCGGTCTCGTCTATGAAACGTCGAGGCTCGTCTACGCGGTCGTCGAAGCGTGGGGAGTCGTCAACGCGGATGCTGGTCTTGACGCCGACGCGTGAGCTGGCGCAGCAGGTGGAGAAGGTCTTTGCTCCGATGGCGAAGTCGTTGGGGCTGCGCACGGTTTGCGTGTTTGGCGGGGTCGGGATGCAGCCGCAGACGAATGCGCTTCGGGCGGGTACGGAAATCGTTATCGCTACGCCGGGCCGGCTTCTGGATCACATTGGGCGGGGGAACGTGCGGTTCGACGGGTTGTCGATTCTTGTGCTGGATGAGGCGGACAGGATGCTCGATATGGGCTTTTTGCCGGACATGCGCCGGATCATCGAGCGTCTGCCGAAGGACCGGCAGACGCTGCTTTTTTCGGCGACGATCCCGAGCGAGATACGGCGTCTTGCTGCCCAGTTCCAGCGCGATCCGCAATATATCGAGGTGGGCGTGGTCTCGAAACCGGTGGAGATGGTGCGGCAAGGCCTGTATACGGTTGATGCCAACGAGAAAACGAAGCTCCTTTCGACGATTCTCAAGGATCCGGAGGTCAAATCGGCGATTGTCTTTATTCGGACGAAACACCGGACGGATAGGGTGGCGAAGCAGTTGAGCAAGAAGGGCTTCAATGCCCAGGCCATTCATGGCGGCCGCTCGCAGGGCCAGCGTGACAAGGCGCTCGATAATTTCCGGCGTGGGCAGTGCAAGGTGCTCGTCGCGACGGATGTGGCGGCACGGGGTATCGATATTCAGGGGGTGACGCATGTGGTCAACTACGATATTCCTAGAAGCTTCGACGATTACGTGCACCGTATCGGTCGAACGGCCCGGGCAAATGAGTCGGGCAACGCGATCACCTTCGTGAGTCCGCAGGAACATAAGGATTTGGGTATAATTGAGCAGGGCCTGGGTAGAAGCCTTCCGCGGACGGAGTGGGAAGGCTCGGTGCCCGTACTGTCGCTCTTCGAAGCGAAGGGTACGAAACAGCGTAAGCGAGGAGTCGGGAGAAGCTTCCGGCCGCGCCGCCGTATCGCCCGGGCACGCTAAGGGCACGAGTGACGTATCGACTGCTGTAAGGATAGATAGTAACGTGGTAGCTATTGACAGCATACGCAATATGGCGATCATCGCCCATATCGATCACGGCAAGACGACGCTGATCGACAGTATCTTTCGGGCGACGCGTGTGTTTCGCGACCATGCCAAGGTGGCGGAGCGCGTCATGGACAACGATGAGCTCGAACGTGAACGCGGGATTACGATTCGCGCGAAGCACTGCACGGTCGAGTGGAACGGCTATCGCATCAATATCATCGACACGCCGGGCCACGCGGATTTTTCGGGCGAGGTCGAGCGTATTTTGTCGATGGTCGATTCGGTGCTGCTGCTGGTGGACGCGAACGAGGGCCCGATGCCTCAGACGCGCTACGTGCTGATGCGCGCGTTGCGTCTTGGTCTGCGGCCTATTGTGATCGTGAACAAAGCGGACCGGCCCAACGCCGATCCGCATGGGGCGCTGGACAAGACCTTCGACCTCTTCGTGGAACTGGGCGCGACGGATGAGCAATGCGACTTTCCCACCTTGTATGGCTCGGGATTGAATGGCTGGTTCGTGCGCGATCTGGAGAGGGACGCGCATGAGGGCATGGATGCGCTCTTTGAAACCATTGTGGAGAAGGTGCCGGAGCCGGGGGGTAGCATCGATGCGCCTTTCCTGATGCAGATCAGCACCTTGGGTTGGCGCGACCACATCGGCCGGACGGGGACGGGCCGCGTGCTTCAGGGCCGGCTCAGGAAGGGCGAGGCGATTACCCGCACGACCACGCGGTGGAAGGAGGCCGAGTGGCTTCACGCGCATGACGCGACGCAGCGCGACGAGTGGGAAGTCACTGGAGTTGAAGCGGAGCGCACGAAGTACTTGTGGGTGACCCACGGCCTCGAGTCTGTCGAGTGCGACGAGGTGGGCGCGGGCGATATCGTAACGATCGCGGGTCCGAAGATGCTGACTATCGGAGACACGATCTCTGCGCCGGATCTCGAAGATTGTGCCTTGCCGCCGCTCGAGATCGAAGAGCCTACGGTGTCGATGTCGTTTCTGATCAACAACGGGCCTTTTGCCGGCCAGGACGGGACGGCGGTCACGCTTCGGCAGATCAAGGAGCGGCTGGAGCGTGAGCTTCGGACGAATGTGGCGCTTCGCGTCGAGAGCACGGACCGCGGCGACGGGATGAAAGTCTCGGGCCGCGGGGAACTCCACCTTGCGATCCTCATCGAGGAGATGCGGCGCGAGGGGATGGAGCTTTGCGTTTCGCCGCCGGAAATCATCACCCATCGCGACGGCAAGGGCCGGCTGCTCGAACCTTTCGAGGAACTGACCATCGATGTGCCTCTCGAGTTCCAGGGAACGGTCATCCATAAGGTCGCCCAGCGCAAGGGGCAGTTGCTCAAGGTCGAAAACAACGGCGCGACGGTGCGGCTGCAATTCAATATTGCCACGCGCGGACTCATCGGCTATCGCAACGAATTCCTCACGGACACGCGCGGACTGGGCATTATGGCGTCGCGCTTCACTGTCTACGAGCCGTGGTGCGGGGAAGTCGCGGGACGCGGGCGGGGTGCGATGATCAGTATGGACGAGGGCGAGGCGACGTCTTATAGTCTCGAGAACTTGCAGCAGCGCGGCGTTCTCTTTATTTCGCCCATGCAGCGGATCTACGAAGGGATGATCGTCGGGGAGAACGCGCGGCCGGTCGACCTGCCATGCGTTCCCAGTAAACGCAAGGCGTTGACGAATCACCGGGCCGCCGGAAAGGATCACACGATCGGGCTGGATGTACCGCGCATCTTAACGCTCGACACGGCGATCGAATGGATTGCCGCCGACGAACTGGTCGAGGTCACGCCGAAGAACATCCGGGTTCGCAAGGCCATCCTGAACGCCGTAGAGCGCAAGCGCGCAAGGTCAAAAAGCTCAGCCTAAGTCCGCAAGCCCACCGTGTCGGCCCAAAGCTTCGTTCCGAAAAGGGAAGACTCCGTTCGCTGTAAGGCCGAACTCCGTGGCATCTTGAAGAGTTACCATCGCGAAACCGCGCGAATCGGCATGCTCCCTTAAATACAAAAACCGAGTCGTCGCGCGATTCGATTTTGGATACCTTCACCTCTTCGCAGGCTTCGCGACGCTCTTAGGGGAAGCCTTCACTCTTTTGCCAGAAGCTATCCCAATACCCAATTCTTGTCATTCTGAGTGGAAGCGAATCTCTCTAACCTGGATAGCTCACCGGAATGAATCACCCCACCTTGTCATTGCGAGCGAAGCGTG